>PMKM01000036.1:86351-88369 GCA_003157745.1 Bryobacterales bacterium
TTGCCGCCGTCGATGATCACGTCGCCCGGTTCCAGGTGCGGCAGCAGGGCCTCGATGAAATCGTCCACCGCCTTGCCCGCCTTCACCATCAGCATGATCTTGCGCGGCCGCTTCAGCAGGCTCGCCACTTCCGCGATCGAATGGGCGCCGATAATCGTCTTCCGCCCTTTGGCCGCGTCGTTCAGAAAATCGTCGACCTTCGACACCGTGCGGTTGTACGCCACTACGGTGTAGCCGTGATCGTTCATGTTCAATATCAGGTTCTGGCCCATTACGGCCAGACCGATGAGGGAAATGTCGCCGGTTGGTTGCATAGCAGTTGACTCGCTAAAAGGAGAGTGAAATCGGATGAATCTCCTTTTGTATAACACGCGGCGAAGCATGAGTGGGGCGGGGATACGCGATTCGTGAATGTTACTAAAATCACGCCGAAGCATCGCTAAAACGAGACGAAAGCGTGCCCGTCCCAAATCCGCCGGCGGCTGCCCGTGCCGCTCGCTGCGCAGGCAAATTCCGCCCGGCGCCCTGCACGGCTATACAGTGCCCCCCCGGTTCCGCCGATAAGTGGAGTGAGAGAGGTTTGTAGCCGATGGCATTGATGAGCGTCAAACGGTACCTGACGCAGATGGAGGAGGAAGCCGCCTACCGGAAGGTGGTTACCATGCTGCTCGATGGCGTCGCCGCCAGCGCCCTCAACCTGGATCGGGAGAAGTTCGAGGCCTTCCGCAGCCGGATTGTTGGGCTTCGCCAGGAGATCTCCGCGTCCACCACCGTCGAATCCCTAATCGCCTACGCCGGGGAAGCCGTGCAGGCAATCGGCGACTATTCGCGAGAGACCAGCGGCCTGATCCATAGCCAGATCGACGAGATGCAGAAGATGATCGGCACCCTCGCCACCAAGCCCCCCGCTGCGGGCGGAACCGAGGTCCGGGAAGCGCCGCCGCCGGTGAAGCTTGGCGCGGATTCCGGGCAGGTTTCCGTCGTGGCGCAGGAGGTCTCCATCCTCAAAGCGCGCTTGCGCGCTTCTCTGGCCAGTATCCGGGAGGGAACCGCCCATCCCAAGCCCGAGTTGGAGCGGCTGGCACAGGCGGCGGATTCGAAACTTGCCGGCAAGCAGGAACCTCCGCGTACCATAGATATCGACCCGATCACCGAGTTGCCATGTGAAGCCGCCGCCCGGGCGCAGTTCTTGTCCGCCCTCCATGGCGGCACGCAGAGGCACGTCGTGGTCTTCGTGCTCGGTTCGGCGCAGCGCATCAACCTGCGGTTCGGCCGCGCGGCCGGCGATGAGATCTTGCGCGAACTGCAGCGGTATGTCGCCAGCCAGTTGCAGCCCGGCGATCGCATGTTCCGTTGGCCCGGCCCGGCCGTCGTTGCCCTCTTGGCCGGCACCGAACAGTTCGACCGGGTTCGCACCCGGATGAAACGGTTTCTCGAAAAGCCCATCGAACGGGAATTCGATATCAACGGCCGCTCCGTCCTGATTCCCCTTTCCATCGCCTGGTCCGTCTTCCCGGTGGCGCTGCCCCTGGCAGGACTCAACCGCCAGATTCACGATTTCATCGCCAGCCAAGGCTATCGGGATGAAGACCCCGTCCCCGCCTGATGCCCAGGTTCGCCAGAGTATGACCGATGATCGCCCGTGCGCGCCCCCCGTACCCCGCCGCGCCCGTTGCCGCTATCGCCATTCGTGGTAACGCCTCGCCTGCCCCCGTGGCGCGGACATTCCTGCCTGCAGAGCCGGGATTCGTCTCGGCTTTTCTCGCTCGCGCTGAATCGAAGCGCCGCTCTCGACCGAAGTCTCGAGCCCGGCCCGCGGTCACGCCGCCCGCCCACACCCAAAACCCCGTTCACAACCTATCTCCTCAACTAACTCAATAACTTACCTTCAAAATCCCTTGACGCAGAGCGCATACTTAAGGTAGGACTGTGGCGCAATGCTCCGCTGCTAGTCTTTATCCCTGGCCAGGGGACGTTGATTGAGTTGGTACTGTACTTCCGGCGCCCGTGAACGGCAT
>PMKM01000036.1:88438-97245 GCA_003157745.1 Bryobacterales bacterium
GGCCACCCGTAACGCACTTATACGAATTACTCAAGCCCGTAGTGTCTCCAGGCTCTCCCCCGGATTGTCGGGTACTCCATCCGCGCTCGGAGGGAGTAGTACCATCCGCCCGCCCGCGCTCAGCGATGCTATACAGAGTCCCTCGGCTTCCGCCGATCAATCCTCTGAGCGAAGTAACTAATGCCACTGCTGAGCATCGAACCATACCTCGCGCAACCGAGCGAGCAGGCTGCCAACCGCGCAGCCGAGGAAGCGGCCTGCCGGAAGGCGATCTCCATATTGCTGGACGGAATCGCCGCCAACGCGCTCGATCTTGACCGCGACGCACGCCAGAGCTTTCGTGAACGGATCGCCGACATCCGCGAGCGCATGAGCTCGGAGGACACCGGCAAGGCGTTGATCGACAACGCCAGTCAGGCAGTGCAGGCGATCGGCGAGTACGCCCGGCAGGCAACGCGCCTGGTGCGCAATCAGGGCGCCGAGACACAGAGTATGGTTACGCTGCTCGCGCGCACGGCAGCCGAGATCGGAGGCGTTGGCGGGCGCTCCGTGTCCCGTCTAAGGAAGATCGGCGACGATCTCGAACGGCTGGCCGCGCTGATGGGTGTCTCCACGCTCAAGGCGCGCGTGCGCGAGTGTCTCGGCGACGTCGGCAGAGAAGCCAAGCAACAGGAAATCGATGCGGACCGGATGGTGCAGGCGCTCCGCCGCGAAACCGCCCGCAAGCAGGAAGCCGGGCATGGCGTCGGCCTCGACCCGGTAGCCGAACAGCCTGGCGAACTGGTGGCCCAGGCGCAGCTTCTGTCGGCGCTCCGCACCAACAATCAACGGTACCTCGCAGTGTTCGTGCTGGCTTCGGCCCGCCAGATCAACCTGACCTTCGGCCGCGTGGCCGGCGATGAAGTGGTCCGCGCCCTCAAGCATTATCTCTCCGGGCACCTCGGGTCCAACGACCGCATGTTCCGCTGGTCCGGCCCCGCCATCGTCGCCTCGTTAGGGCCCACGGAATCCTCCGAAAGCGTCCATGCCCGATTGAGTCGCCTGGTCGCGCAGAGCATCGATCGGACTTTCGAAATCCACGGCCGCCCGGTGTCGATTTCGCTCTCCATCGCGTGGTCCGTATTTCCGCTATCTCAGCCGTTGGCCGACCTGAATCGCCAGATCAACGATTTCATCGCCAAACAGGATTGCCAGGACGAGAGCGCCATTCCCGCCTGATCTGCCCCTACCAACCGGCGGGACACGCTCGGCTTGAGAGCGGCGGCTAGTTGCTACAATCTAGCGATTGGCTATGAAGATACGAACCTTCCCGGTTTTTCTGGCTTTTGTCGCGATGGGCTTCGGCGACGCTGTTGGCCCCTTCGTTAGCCTGGCGAAGGATCAGTTTCACTTGAGCAACGCCGTGGCTTCGCTGATTCCCTTTGTCGGCTTCAGCATGTTCGGCCTGCTCTCGGTGCCGATGGGCGTATTTCAAGAACGGCGCGGCAAGAAGACCGTCTTGGTGCTCGGCCTGTTCACGGCACTGGTCGGGATGCTGAACGCCAGCTTCGGTCTCAGCACCTTCGTCCGTTTCCTGCTCACCGTGCTCCTGCTCGATGCCGGCGCGGCCATCCTCCAGGTGGCCGGCAACCCCATCATGCGCGATGTCTCCGCGCCTGGTAAGTATGCGCGCAATCTGTCGCTCGGCCAGTTCGTCAAAGCCATCGGGTCGCTCTCCGGGCCCCTCATTCCTTTGGTCGCCGGTCGCTACTTCCACGCCAGTTGGCAAGTCGTGTTTCCGATTTACGCGGTCGCTCTGGCGATTACCGTTCTTGCGGTAAGCACGCTCAAGGTGAAAGAAGATACCAGCGAACACAAGTCCGCCACAGTCGCTTCGTGCCTGAAGTTGCTCGGCAACGGCTACGTGCTGGCCATGGTGGGCGCCATCTTTTTCTACGTCGGCGCCGAAGTCTGCATGAGCGCCAATATTCCGCAGTTCCTCCAGCAGCAGTTCGGCATCGATATCGCGAAACTGGGCCTGCTCGGTACCGGCCTGTTCTTTGCTGCGCTCACCATTGGGCGATTTTCGGGCGGCGTGATTTTGAATTGGATGGCGCCGCGCAAGTTTCTCGCCCTCACTTGCGCGGTTTCGATCCTCGGCCTGCTCGGCCTGTTCCTGCCCACCGCCGCGCTCGCCATCGCCGCCTGCTTCGTCGTCGGCCTGGGGTTCGCCAACATCTTCCCGCTGGTCTTCTCCACCGCCATCGATGCCATGCCGCAACACGCCAACGCGATTTCCGGACTGATGATCACCGCCATCGTCGGTGGCGCCATTCTGCCGCCGCTGATGGGCGTGGTCGCCGACCACAGCTCGGTGCTCGTCGGCTTCCTGGTCCCGCTCGCCGCCATCGCCTACGTGACCGCCGCCGGACTTCTCGCCAAACCCAAGACCGCGTAGCGCCGCGGAGCGCTCGCACCCATCCGCGTCCGATGCGAGTCCGCGCAAGGCCGCCGCGCATCTAACCGGATCGGAGGCCGCATGAAAGAAGTCGTCACCTTTCTGAACTTCGACGGCGATTGCCGCGAAGCCGTCGAGTTTTACAAGAAATGTTTTGGCGCGGAACTGTTCCTGATGACCTATGGCGAAGCGCCGGGCGATCCGGCTTGGAAGGCAGAGGACGTGAAGGACAAGATACTGCACTCCGGGCTTACCAAGGGATCGACGACGATTCTGATGGCCGCGGACGTCATGCCCGGCGCCGGCGCCCGCCAGTACAACGGTTTCGGCGTGGCGATCCAATGCGAGAGCGTTCCGGAAATCGACGCCCTGTTCGCCGCGCTCAGCGAGAATGGCAAGGTCACCATGCCGCTCCGGGAGACGTTCTGGGCCGCTCGCTTCGGAATGCTGACCGACCAATTCGGCATCTGCTGGATGGTGAACCTCGGCAAGCCGCATCCGGAATAGCCATGGCGCCGGGCCTCGGAGCCGCCATGAACGCGCTCCAGGCGCTCCGGCGACCTGACCGGGAATAGCCCTAAATGGCTAGGACCCGCACCTCCAAGAACCAAGTAGAATTGGGTCGAGGATTAGATAATGGGCGCCACCATCGCTTCGAAAGCCGTTGGCGCGCTCGTCTTCCTGCTGGCCGCGGCGGGACCTGTCCGCGCGCAGAGTAACGATTCTCCTCGGGCCCCGGTGGCGCCCGGTGCGCAAGGCCGGCCGATGAGCGGCTTATGGCAGGGCGGCTCTCGCACGGCGCGGTTGGAGGACGGCCCGGTGTTTCGCGCGGACGCGCGCCGGGTGGTGTGCTACACCACGGTTCGGGACAGGAAACAGCGCGCGGTTCACGATCTGCCGCAGTCCGCATTTACCGTTTACGAAGACGGCCGGGCGCAACCGATCCGCATGTTCGGCCGCGAAGATGCGCCGGTTTCGTTGGGGCTGGTCATCGACAACAGCCGGTTGATGACCTACAAGCGAGCCTCCGCCGTCACCGCCAGCCTGGCGCTGGTGCGGGCATCCAAGCCCGACGACGAAGTCTTCGTAGTCAACTTTCGCAACGAAGCGTACCTGGACCTGCCTGCGCACGTGGATTTCACGAGCGATATCGGCGAAATGGAGAAGGCGCTGGCGCGCCTGGATGCGCGGGGCGAGCCGCTGATCCGGGACGCGGTTCGCCTCTCGATCCAACACCTGGTGGAGAAATCGCGCCGCGAAAAGAAAGTTCTTGTCGTTATCACGACCGGCCTGGACGGCGGCAGCCTTTCGACCGCCGAGGAACTGAATCGTCTGGCTCGCCAGAGCGGCGTGCTGATCTACGCCATCGGCCTGCTCGAACATCTGGCGTGTCGGACCGGAGAAGCGCGGCGGGCGCTGGAGGCGTTGGCGGAGGCTACCGGCGGTGAGGCCTTCTTTCCCAAAAACCTATCCGAGATGGAGGCGACTTGGCGCCGAATCGCCCGCGATATTCGCGAGCAGTACGTGATCGCCTATGCGCCCTCTGGCGAGCGGCTTGACGGTGGATTCCGGCGGATTTCGATCCAGGCGGCTGGGCCGGGCCAACCGTTGGCCCGCACCCGGAGCGGCTATTACGCGTCTCCCGAGGTGGCGCGATGAAACCGCTTACGCGCGCGGCGCTGGGCCTGGCGCTATTGCTGGGCCGTGCCGCCAGCCAGACGGCGCCGGCGAACCCGCCATCAAACGAGGACCTGGTCCTGCGCTTCGACGTCGACCTGGTGCAAATCGATGCGGTCGTCACGGACCAAAAAGGCAACCACGTAGCGGGGCTGAGCGCGGACGATTTCGAAGTGCGGCAGGACGGCCAGCCGCAGCGGATCAAGCATCTTACCTATGTGTCACCCCAGCGCGTTTCCACTGCGGAGCCGGGCCCCGGCGGGAACGGCGGCAGCGGCCAATTGCGGCGAGACCAGGTCCGGCGCACGATTGTGCTGCTGCTCGACGATATGCGGATGGAGTTCGCCGATTTCGTTTATGCGCAGCGCGCGTTGACGCGCTTCATCGATCACGGGCTGCAGCCTGGCGACTTGGCCGCGGTGGTGCGGACCTCCGGCGGCTCCGGCGTTGCGCAGCAACTGAGTGCCGATCCGGAGTTCCTGCGGGCGGTCTTGCGGCGCACGGTCTGGCGTCCGCCGCCTCCCGCCTACTTCGATGACGCGCTTCAGCCGGTGCTCACACAAGTTGTGTGGGGGCTGAGGGAGTTTCCCGGCCGCAAGTCGGTCATCCTGATCAGCCCGAGTTCCCCAGGGCACTGGGATTGGGACGTCATACAGAGGATTACGGACTTCGCCAGCCGCTCCTCGGTGACGATCCAAACCATCGACGCGCGCGGCTTGGCCCCGGTGGGGCTGCCCGATGCCTCCGATCGCGGCCCTCGCACATCCGCCGATGCGGCGCGCTTTGGCGGCGGCGTTGCGCTGCCGCTATCGGTGATGCAGGCGAACCAGTACGTGACAAGCCAAGTGGTTCTGCGTGAGCTGGCCGACATGACGGCTGGGCTATTCCAGCACGATAACAACGGCATCTTCGAGCAGGTAAGCAAAGCGGCGGACGACGCGGAGGGTTACTACCTGATTGGCTGGTATCCCGGGAGCGGCGCTTTCGCAGGCGACCCACATCAGCCGCCGGCTTACCACAATCTCCAGGTAACGGTGAAGCGGCGAGGTCTCACCGTGCGAACCAGGCACGGGTACTACGCGGCGGCGGGCACGAACCCGGCGTCCGTCGAGCGCTTTTCGCCGCAGGCTCAGATGCAGGAGGCCCTGTTTTCGCCCTTCCTCAGCGGAGACATCGGCGTACGGCTGACGCCTTCGTTCGGTTACGATCCCAAGCTCGGCGCATACGTGAAATCGCTGCTCCACATTCAGCCCGCCGGGATCGAGTTCCACCCGCAGGGAAACGCGTGCGACATCGTCCGGCTGGAGGTGCTCGCCTCCGCCCTGCCCCTGAACTGGAGCGCCGCGCAAAACGCCGATGTGCATTGGCGGCGCGACGAGTTGCAGGTCTGCGGCGCGGCTCGCGACCGGGCGCTGCGGGACGGCCTGGTGGCCGTTATACGGACCCCGATCGAGCGGCCCGGTTCGGTCCAAATGCGCGCGGCGGTGCGCAACATGGCGCCCGATGGGCAGGAGGCGCCCGCGGTCGCCGCCAGTCTGGTGCGGCGCGGCGATCTGACCCCGGTTCATATTCCGATCGGCTCCGCCGCCGCCGTGGTCGAAATTCCCGACGTGGCGAAGGCGGGCTTCGCGCTCGGCGGCGTTTCGCTGCGCAGCCCCGGTGCGCCGTCCATCGGCGTGGACATCATCGCGCGGCTGACCGCCGAGGGCGATCCCGCCACCCGCCAGTTTCATCCGGGCGCTCCGCTGACTTACGAATTCGAGCTGTTCGGTCGGGACGCAAGCGTGGAAACGCGGTTCCAGGTGACGCACGAGGGCAAGGCGGTCTACACGAGCGAGCCGCTGGACGTGAAACCGGGCAGCCTCTTCTCCGGCAACTACCGGTTGGACGCCGCCGCCGAGCCGGGCAAGTACCTCTTCGGCGTTGTCGCGAAGCCCGCGCGAGGGCAAGGCCACACCGTCGCTCAATGGATCGATTTCGAAGTGGTGCCGTAAGCGCCCCGGAAATCGACGCCATCTTCGCCGCGCTCGGCGAGAACGGCAAGGTCACCATACCACTCCAGGAGACGTTCTGAGCCGCTTGCTTCGGAATGCTGACCGACCAATTCGGCATCTATTGGATGGTGAATTTCGGCAAACCACCGCAAGAATGATCGGAGCGGCCCACTGGGCTATAGTGGACTAGAAGATCGCCCATGGGCCGCATCCGCATTTTGCCCGACCAGGTCGCCAATAAGATCGCCGCCGGTGAAGTCGTCGAGCGGCCGGCGTCGGTTGTCAAAGAGCTGCTCGAGAATTCGCTCGATGCCGGCGCGACCGAGCTGCGGGTCGAGGTCGAATCCGGCGGACGGCGTCTGATCCGCATCGTCGACGATGGCTGCGGCATGTTGCGCGACGACGCCCTGCTCGCCTTCGAGCGCCACGCCACCAGCAAACTGCGCGACGTGAAGGATCTGCTTTCGATCTCGACGCTCGGCTTCCGCGGCGAAGCGCTGCCCTCGATCGCATCCGTCTCGCGCCTGCTGCTCGAAACCCGCTCGGCCGAAGAGACCACTGGCACGCGCATCGAAATCGCCGGCGGCAAGATGCTGCGCTGCGAGGAAGCCGCGCTCGGCGGCGGCACCGTCATCGCGGTCCGCGATCTTTTCTACAACGTTCCGGCGCGCAAGAAGTTTCTGCGCACCGAGCAGACTGAACTCGCCCACATCGCGAGCCTGGTCACTCACTACAGCCTCGCCCACCCGGAGAAGACGTTTCAGTTGATCGGCGGAGCGACCGAGTTGCTCTACGTGACGCCGGTAGCCACGCTCGCCGAGCGCGTCTTCCAGGTCTTCGGCGGACGCACGCTGGAGGACCTGGTAGAGATCGGCGACCGCGAGAAAGACCTGTTCCTGGCGCAACCGAGCGTGCCGCCCGCGCAGGCCATCGCCGACTACCGCGCCGAACCGGACGAGCCGCCTACGCGCCGTTTTCGCCTCAGTGGTTTCTTCTCGCGGCCACAGGTGCAGAAGTCCAATCGCAATTCGGTGTTCATCTTCGTCAATGGCCGCCTGATTCGCGACCGCCTGCTGCTGCACGCGCTCTCCTCGGCGTATCACAACCTGATGCCGCCCGCCGCCTATCCGTTCGCGCTGCTGTTCCTCGCGTGCGATGCCGAAGAGGTCGACGTCAACGTGCATCCGTCCAAGACCGAGGTGCGTTTCCGGCACGGCTCGTTCGTTCACGATTTCGTGCGCGACACGATTCGCGAGCGGTTGATGGAGAGCCGCCCCGCGCCGTCGTTCGTGGCAGCCACGCGCATCTCGACCGAACAACCCGCCGCGCGATTACCGTATTCCGAGTTCAGCCAGATGATGGAAGACCAGGCGCCCGACGCGGTCAGCCTGGTCGAAACCGAGCCGGCTTCCATCGCGCCCTCCGCACCGGTGGAAGGCGCGCCGCTGCCCGAGTTCACCTTGCGCCCCACCGCCGGCCCTTCGCCGCGCCTGGATTTCAGCGCGCCTCCGATAGAAGTGGCGCCCGGACCACGGCCTTCGGGGAAACTCTCGCGCCGCCTGGATGCCCACGGCGAATTCCCGCCGGAGGCAGTTCCGCCGCCCGAGTTCTCCCTATCGGTGCTATCCGACTTGCGTCCGCTTGGCCAGATCCACGAGAGCTTCATCGTCGCCGCAGGGCGCGACGGCCTGTGGATTGTCGATCAACACGTGGCGCACGAGCGCATCCTGTTCGAGCAGGTACTGAAACAGCGCGCTGCCGGCGCGGTCGAAACGCAGCGGCTGCTGATGCCGATTATTCTCACTGTCACCGCCGAACAGCAGATCGACTACGCCCGCATTGCCGACGAGCTGCGGGCCTCGGGCTTCGAAACCGAGCCCTTCGGCAATCGCACCATCGCGGTGAAAAGCGCGCCCGCCGCCGTTGGTCCAGCGGACCTGGAGCAGATTCTGTTCGAGATTCTGGAAATCGCGGAAGGCGAGATGCGCCAACGGTCTCTCGACGATCTGCGCCGCGAAATCTGCGCCGGCATCGCCTGCCGAGCGGCGATCAAGATCAACACCCGGCTAGACGCCGCCAAGATGGAGTGGCTGCTGCGCGCGCTGTCGGAGACCGATTGTCCGATGAGTTGCCCGCATGGCCGCCCCATCGCCATGCACTATTCCACGCGCGAGATTCTGAAGGCGTTTCACCGGATCTAACACTAAGTCGACATAAGTGGGGCGCCGCAGCTCTCAGTAGCAACGGCGCCCCTCAAGACAACTGGCGGAAGCTATAAGCCAGATGGTGAGCCCGAGTCGTCCGGCGAAACCTCCGGCCCCCGCGCCAGCCGGCGTGAGCTGGGTGCTGCCGTAGCTTCACCCGAGAGAGCGCTGGTTCCCGCGGCGTCGACTGCGGCGACCTTGTAATAGTACTTCGTTCCATTGGTTAAATGGATATTAACGAACTCCGTCCACTTGAGCCCCGTGGCAATCGGCGTCGCGCTTTCTGCACCCGACGCAGTCCCGCGGTACACGTTGTAGGACGTGGCGCCTTTGGACGGGAACCATCTCAGAAACACCGAAGCATTACCCGCTATGGCCGTGAGACCGGTTGGAGCGGCGGGTAGCGAGCCTCCGGGCGTAGCCGAGACTTCGATCGACAGTGCGCTGGTTCCCGCAGCGTTGACGGCAGCTACTTTGTAATAGTACTTGGTGCCG
>PMKM01000036.1:97278-127867 GCA_003157745.1 Bryobacterales bacterium
GCGTGGCCGATGCCTCGGTCGACAGTGCGCTGGTTCCACCGGCGTTGACGGCAGCGACTTTGTAGTAATACTTGGTGCCGTTGGTCAGGCCGGTGTCGGAATAGGATTGGGTGGTGATGCCGGAAGCGATGGCGGCTGTGGCCTCGCCGCCTGCAGTGGTGCCGCGANNGTTGTAAGTGGCTGCCCCGGTCGAAACGGTCCAAGTCAGACCGACTGAAGCGTTGCCGGCGGTCGCCGTCAAACCCGTAGGCGCAGCAGGCGCGGAAGTACCACTTGTGAGCGTGATGGTTCCAGCATTGATATTCCAGTAGTAGTCCGTAGACCATGTAGAGTTGAAGACTCCGATTTCCACGGTGTACGGCCCGGCAGCGGTTACGGCTGGCGACTGGCTGGCGGGAGTCCAGGTATAGCTAAACGATAGCTTTCCGCCCGCGGTGAAGTTCTGGCCGCTGTTGACCTGCGTTCCAACGGCTGTGCCCGCCGAGTTGAAGACCTGTAACTCGACGTTCGCGTTTGACAACGCCCCGCCTGTGTCTGTAACCGAGTAACTAATCGTGGACGATCCGCTGGCGGTGATCGAGGCAGGGCTTGGCGTTGCCGAAGACGTGAAAGCCGGTGCCGACGTTCCGCCTGTTAGCGTAATCGTTGCGTCGGTGTTCCAATAGTAATCGGTGGCCCAGGTGGAATTGAAAACGCCAACGTCCACGTTGTAAGTGCCGCTCGTCGTTACGGCTGGAGACTGGGCGGATGGCGTCCAAGTATACGTGTACGACTGAGTGGCCCCGGCGGCGATGTTGACACCGGTGATGTCGTCATATCCACACGAGACGTTCGACGAATTGTAGATATTCAGTTGGATAATTCCGTTCGTGAAAGCGACGGATCCAGTGTTCGTAACCGAGAAAGAAATGGTCGATGAGCCGCTGGCGTTGATCGACGTCGGATTCGGCGTCGCCGTAGACGTGAACGAGAGAGCCGAATTGACCGTTATACTGCCTGCCGATGTATTCGCGCTCCATAGCTGGCCGGTCGCGCTCATTACCTCAACTTGCACGGTGTAAGTTCCCGTCAGCGACGGTGTGAGTGAGGCTGTGTAGGTCTGAGACTGGTTTGCGGTGAAACTCTGTGCAGTGAAGGTCTGTGTCAGAGCAGTGGCGCCAGTTGGATCGAGTGCGACGATCTCGACCGTGCCGTTTGTCAGCGTGTTGGCCGTGCACTTTACTGTGGCGGAAATGGTGGTGCTGGAATTCTGCGTCGCGGGATTGGGCGAAGCCGTGGCGGAGGACGTGAACGTAGGTGGAACCAGCGGAGTGGCGGCGATCGGGGTCGAATACGGGCCGGTGCCCACGCTGTTGGTTCCCGAGACCTGGTAGTAGTAAGTCGTGCCATTCGTCACGTTCGTGTCGGTGAGCGATTCGGCCGCGGGGGCAGTGACGGTTCCAATAGTTGTAAATGGACCGGTGCTCGCCGTGCCGCGTTGGATGGTGTACTTAGTCGCGCCACCGGCACCGACCCATGTGATGGTCACAGTGTTATTGCCGACGCTGGCCACCAGATTGGTTGGGGCCGGCGGCGCGGTCGTCACCGTACCGGCCGGAATGACGAACAGGGTGACGCTCTGTGCAGGAACCGTGGTTGTGATCGCGTTGCTCGCCACCGCGATGCTGCCCAGACTAGCGACCGACGTCTGTGTCGCGGAATTAATCTGATAAGCGGTCGCCGTGCTAGTGGGCACGAAGTTCGCCAGGTCGATTGTCACTGGCGTGCTGCCCGTCTGCTTGTTGATCACCATTACCGTCAGTGTGCCGTCGGAGGAGCGCAGCGCCGCAAACGAAGACAGGGTGTCGGGATTGGCTACCGTAGTCGATACGCTGGTGTCGCCGAAGGTAGAGCGATTTCCATCGTAGTTACGGTATATCTCAAACGCCAACTTGGTTGGGGTGTCGGATACTGAGAAGTCGGATGCCATGTCGAAGCCGTAGTACCCAAAGATACCCAGCACGTCGGCTTCGACTGTAGCGCCTGCCAAGGTCGTGTCGTCTTCTCCCCAGCCACCGTACTCCGTGCAGCCGATTTGCGGGCCGTCGCCATTGGGGAAGGCGGCATTGACCCAGTTCCGCATGGTGGGAATGTAGTCTACGATTCCCCCGTTTTGGCCGCCATCGGCAAACCAGCCGGCGGAATCCGTGAAGGTAGGATCCCAGAGCATGCGCGTAGCCTGGTTGTAATTCGGGTTGGTGTCGCTGTAGCAGTGAACGCTCAATACGTCGATCAGGGGCTTGTTGTTAGCCTTCTTATACTCGGCAAGCTGCTGGAGCAACCAGGGGTAATAGTAAGTATTGTTATGATTCGCGTAATCCGAGTTGTCTCCGGTTCCATTTTTCTGGTCGTATCCGCTGAGCCACATCGCCCACCAACACCATTCCTCGGGACCGACTACGATGGCGCTTGGATCGGCGGCTTTGATGGCTCCCGCATAAGCCTGGATGTCGGCCCACAACTCATCGTACGTTTCCGGAGCCGGATGAGCATCGCGATGAGTGCCGCTCCAGATGGAGGGCTCGTTGTCGAGTTGATAGTATTTGACACCGGTGGCTGTCGTCGCATTTCCCCACTTGCCGACCAGATGGTTGACCCATGCTTCCTGGATGGCGGCGCTGTTGGACACATAGGCGTCTTTGGGGTCGTTGACGATGTTATTGCCCGTGGCGGCGCTGACGCCATTACCAGCATCCGCCTGCCATTGGTCGGCGCCCGTTTGCGCGCCGTACTTGGCAACGGAGAAGGACCAAAGCGAGGCCGCGTCGCTGGTTGCATTGGCTCCGACCTTGGCGATGTAGGGAAGCATCGGAACCGTGATCATTGGCTGGGCTCCCACGTTGGCGGCGTGAGTCGTCTGAATGAAATTGTCGGCGTTCGCTCCCGCCACGACTGGAGGCCCGTTCAGGAGATAGCTCTCGTAATACCAGTCAGCGTCCAAGTTCCACGCGTCCTGTTGCCAGTTGTAATCGCTGGTGTTGTTGCCACCGTAGCGGTTGAGCGGGGAGTTCAAAGCGGCAAGGTCGGAGGTACTAACCCACGCAACTCCGTAGATGTTGGGGTTGATGGGATGCTGGTTCGCGCCCGCGTTCACGCTGACGGTAGTCGCCGCGTTGGTGGCGTTTGAGTCTGCCGCTGGCGGCTTGGCTGGCTCGGTGCTCTCCGGCTGGCTCACGACTTGCTTGGCGGAGGCAGGAGCGCCCGCAGTGCGGTTAACGCCATGAGGCGCCACCCCGGTTTTCCTGGCGATCTGGTGTGGCAACACCGGCGCCGTTTGATCGCTCAATTGCGCCACGCAGACCGGCATGAGAATGGCCGCTGCTAATAGACTCAAACCGGACTGCATACTCAGTCGCATTGTCGATGTTCTTTCGCTTCTCCGAAGTGACATTTGGTGACTCCTTTTGTGGCGTGCAGCCGAAGGCAGACCGAGCCGACGAGGCGCATCCCGATCACTCTAGAACGACGGTACTAGTCGTACCGGAGATAATGATATCGATTGCGGCGAAGATTGTCAATATGATTCTACGTAGTTTTTGTGTAATTTACTTGTAATCATACAATTGGATAGGTGTGGAGTGTGATGATCCCCACAAACGAGGTGCATGGTACTGGACTCCACTTTCGATTTTGGGAAAGGAAAGAGGGCTTCGCGGGGCCGAGCGGAAACCGGCAGCATCGACGGCGGATTAACGCGCTTCTGCCCGGCGGATGGCGCGATCGAAACCGGGGAGCGAGCGGTCGATTTCGGGCATGGTGATGGTCAGCGAGAGGCGCATGTAGCCGGCGCGGCCGAAGCCGGCGCCGGGTACGGCGAGGATGCCTTCTTCCTGCAAAGCGCGGATGAAAGCGATATCGTCGGCAACCGGGGTTTGGGGAAAGACGTAGAACGAACCTTCGGGGCGTGGGGCATGGTAACCCATGGACTGGAGGGCGTCGCAGAGGCGGTCGCGCTTGGCCTGGTAGAGAGCGACGTCAACGGTGGCACCGGGCTCGAGATCGACGACGCGCTGCCAGATGGCAGGCGCGTTGATGTAGCCGAGAATGCGGTGAGCGAAGGTGGCTGCGTTGGCAAGCGAGGCGGCTTCGGCGAGGCGGGGAGAGATGGCGAGGTAGCCGATGCGTTCGCCGGCGAGCGCCATGGCTTTCGACCAGCTCCAGGCGAGCACGGTGCGGTCGATCAAGGCCAGTGTCTCGGGCGGCACGACGCCATCGTAAACGATGGGGCGATAGGGCTCGTCGCTGATGGCGATTATCGGATCGCGCACGATGGAATTCAATTCGCGCAAGAGAGCGGCGGGGTAAAGGCGGCCGGTGGGATTGTTNNGTGATGGCGGCGGCGATGCGGGCGGGATCGGGGAGGAAATCGGCGGTGGTTTCGACGGGCACGACGCAGCCGCCGTGGTTTTCGATATAGAAACGATACTCGGGAAAGAAGGGATTGAGGACGATGACCTCGTCGCCGGGATCGAGGATGGACTTGAGCACGGTGTTGATGGCGCCGGCGGCACCGCTGGTCATGATGAGATGTTCGGCGGCGAAGGGAAGGCCGGTGGAGGCGGCGAGGCGGGCGGCGAGGCGGGCGCGCACTTCAGGGTAACCGGCGTTGGGCATGTAGCCGTGGCTGTGGGGGCGAGTGTCGGCGGCGACGCGTCGCAGCGCGGCGAGGACGGCGGCGGGGGGTTCGACTTCGGGATTGCCGAGGCTGAAATCGAAAACGTTTTCGGCGCCGCGCTGGCGGCGAAGCTCGATGCCGGTTTCGAACATGCGGCGGATCCAGGAAGACTGCTGGAGCTGGGTGGCTATGGATTCTGAGATTGGCATGGGTGTCTGTGTCGCTTCTCCCGCTGACTGACTCGCCCGGCCCCTACGGCTGGGCCTGCCGGTGCCGGCTGCGAATACGGTCGACGATTTCGCGGTTGCGGCGGACGTCGTCGGCTTCCATATGGAAGACGCTCCGCGGGCGCAACGCGGCAAGGAGCGCGCCCGGATCCGCGTCATCGGCGGCCAAAACGTAGTCTACCACTCGCAATGCGGCAACCATGCGAGCGCGGGCGTGGATGTCGAAGACCTGGCCGGGGTACGGCAGCACGAGCGCGAGCAGGGTCTGGTCGCCGATGCGCTGTCGGATGGTTTCCAACTCGCGGGCGTGACCGGCGCGGAGGAGGTCGAAGTAGCCGGTGACGACGGCGAGCGGGCCGGGGAGCGCGCGGGCGGCTTCGGCGGTCAGGATTTTGTTTCGGGTATCCATGATTGGGCGGCGTGCAAGAGTTCGAGCGAAACTTGGGCGACGCGCTCCGGGGCGACGCGGGTCATGCAGCGGTGATCGATGGGGCAATCGCGGAGCAGGCAGGGGCTGCATTCGGCGGGCTCACGGAGGACGCGCGCGAGCGGGCCGGTGGGGCCGGTGGTGGAATCGTCGGTGGCGCCGAAGATGGCGACGGTCGGAAGACCGAGCGCGGAGGCGACATGCATCGCGCCAGAGTCGTTGGTGAGATAGAGGCGACAGGCGGCGGCGAGGTCGACGAATTCAGCGAGCGTGGTGGAGCCGGCGAGATTATGGGCGTCGACGCCGGCACCGCGCAAGGACGCGGCCACGGTTTCACACAGCGCGCGCTCGGCGGGCGAACCAAAAATGAGCGCGCCGGCGCCAGTCGCTTTTGCGACGGNNCGGGCGGCGCCGGCGGCGCGAGCGGCGGGAATGCCGTCGAGCGAGATGGAGGAGGCTTCCGGGAAGTGCTCGATGAGACCGACGCGGCGCAGGAGTTCGAGATAATAGAAACGCTCATGGCGCGGAATGTCGCCGGGCTGCGGCCGCGCGATCGAGCGCGTGAGGAGCCAGCCGCGGGCGTCGCGGGCATAGCCGATGCGCTCGGGAATGCGCGCCAGCCAAGCGGTGAGCGCCGCGTCGAACGAGTTGGGCAGCAGGAACGCGGCATCGAAACGCTCGGCGCGCAGGCTGGCCGAGAAGGCGCGGCGAGCGTGCCAGGTCTTTGCCGCCGGACAGGGAATGATGCGATCGATCGAAGATTCGCGGGCATAGAGTCCGGCCACCGAAGGCCGCGCCACGAGCGCAATGGCGGCGCGCGGGCAGGCATGGCGAATGGCGCGAATGGCGGGCAGCGACATGACGGCATCGCCGAGCCAGTTGGTGGCGCGGATGGCAATGCGTTCGAAGGCGGCGGGATTGAAGTCCACTCCCGTTCAGCATAACAACCGGGGAGCGGGGTTGTTGCGGGTTGATCCCGATCCGTGCCTTCGCGTGCGCGACCAACGTCCGCTCCGTTTGGTCGCGGCTCCGATAGGCTTTCAGAGCGGCGACCGGAATGGGGGGCGCGGTCGAAATCGGGCCATAGGAGACGGGTTGCGCGAAGGGGACTGGGCCAGAACCTGGCGGCTCAACGGGTGCCGGCCACGCCGCGGGGCTTGTGGGCGCGGATTTCGCGAATGGCGTAGATGCGGCGGTCCTGGCTTTCGAAGTAGGTACGCATCAGCATCTCGCCGAGGAAGCCGGTGTTGAACATGATCAACCCGGCGAGCAGGAGGAGGCCGCCGAGCACCATGAGCGGGCCGTGCGCGGCGATGATATCCTGGCCGAGAATCTTGTTCACGGCGAGATAGAGCATGATGGCGCCGCCGAGGGTGGTTCCGGCGAGCCCGAGCGTACCGAAGAAGTGCATCGGGCGAGTGAGGTACTTGAGCAGGAAACGGATGGTGACGATATCGAACAGAACGCGGAAGGTGCGGGAGAGGCCGTAGTGGGAATCGCCGGCGGCGCGCAGGGAGTTGGCGATGGGGACCTCGGCGACGCGCGCGCCATACATGCTGGCGAGGGCGGGGATGAAGCGGTGCAACTCGCCGTAGAGGTGAACGTCCTTGAGCACCTCGGCGCGATAGGCCTTAAAGGTGGTACCGAAATCGCGCAGGTCGACGCCGGAGGCCTTGGCCATCAACCAATTGGCGATGCGGGAAGGAAACTTGCGAAAGAGGGCATTGTCGACACGATGCTGGCGCCAGCCGCTCGCGATATCGTAGCCCTGGTCGATTTTCTCGAGGAGGGCGGGAATGTCCTCGGGCGCATGCTGGAGGTCGCCATCCATGGCGATGACGACGTCGCCCTGGGCCTGGTGAAAGCCGGCGGAGAGGGCGGCTGTCTGGCCGAAATTGCGGCGGAGGCGAATCACGGTAAGATGGGCGTCGGTCTCGACCAGGTTGGCGAGCAGTTCGAAGCTGCGATCGGTGGAGGCGTCATCGACGAACAGCACTTCGTATGGCCGCTGCAAGCGCTCGAGGACGAGCGTCAGGCGGTCGTAGAGCGGCAGGATGGAAGGCTCTTCGTTATGAATGGGAATGACGATCGACAGCATGGGGGGCCGAAGTTCCAGTTTAGCATCCGCCATCGAGCGGATTCGGCTGGAGGACGGCGCCCGGTTGCGGGATAGCGAGCGAGGATCGTCCGGCGCGGGATGACAGCGGGCGCGGGAGGCGGCGCGGTACTATGAGAGATAACCCCATGACGGCACCGAGTCTTGCAGAAGCCGAGGAAACCACGCTGGTCGCGCAGTCGCGCGAAGGGGATGGGCGTGCGTTCGGCGAACTGGTGCGGCGGTACGAGGGCAAGATCTTCCGCCTGGCGCAACACGTCACGCAGAACCGCGAAGATGCGGAAGACGTGCTGCAGGAGACGTTTCTGAAGGCCTACGAACACCTGGACCAGTTCCAGGGAGCCGCGAAGTTCTACACATGGATCGTGCGGATCGCGGTGAACCAGGCGCTGATGAAGCTGCGGCGGCGGCGAACCGACCGGACGGTCTCGCTCGATGAAGCGATCGACACGGGTGAGGACACGATTGTTCGCGAGGTTGCGGCGTGGGACGAGAATCCGGAGCAGAAGTTCTCGCGGGTGGAACTGGGCCGGATACTAGACACAGCTATCCAGGGTCTGGAGCCTTCCTACCGGTCGGTGTTCGTGTTGCGGGACATCGGCGACCTTTCGACGGAAGAAGCCGCGAATGCTTTGGGCCTCTCGATTCCGGCGGTGAAGAGCAGGCTGCTGCGGGCCCGCCTGCAGTTGCGCGAGAAATTGACGCGGCATTTCAAGCGCAAGGGAGACGACGCGTTTGCTTACATGTAAGGACTTTCTGCATGAGCTGAGCGATTACCTGGACGAGAGCCTGGACACGGACATCCGGGCCAAGCTGGAGAGCCACATCTCCGAGTGTCCGAATTGCTGGGTGATTGCGGATACCACTCGCAGGACGATCCAGATCTACAAAGGAATGGATCCGTATCCGGTTCCGCCGGACGTGGAATCGCGGCTGATGCAGGCCTTGGAGCGGAAGATGGCGGCCAAGCAAAAGGAGTAGGGCGGACGATGCCCGGGCCGGTCCGGCGAAGGGACGCGGCCCGGACGATTCGAGTTTACTTCACCGCTACGGTGACACCCGGCTGGCTTTGCCGCCCGGTGGCGGCCGAGCCACCGGTGATGGTAAGCGATATGGCCGGACCAGCGGAGACGGTCGGCGGGATGATCGTGTTGATCTGAATCAGCCCAGCCACGGATCCGCCGGCGGCGCCGGCGTAACTCACGACGGCCGGCTGCCCTCCGATGGTGACCTGAACCGGATCCATGACCTGGTCACTCGCCTCGGCGATCAAACCGTCGGCTAGCGGCGACGACAGAGTTCCCAAGCCCGTTGCGTAGATTACCATTGTGGACCCACGAGCAGCGGCGTTCTTGGTGGAGTTGATGGTGTAACTTCCGGAGGTGGAGTCGTAGTTCAAAATGGCTCCCTGTCCGGTACCCAGACCGGCCAAAGTGAAGATTCCCGGATCTTCGCTCACCATAATGACGGGGAATGTATTGCTGAATGCCGCGCCGTCCCATACCACGAGCGACACGCTCGATTCCGCAGTGCCCACCACGGTATATAGCGCAAACGGCACGACGGCGTTGATCTGGTTATTGGATAGCATGATGATGGGCGCCAGGAGGTTGTGGTTGCCGGGGGGAGAGAGTGTTACGTCCCAGAAACTGAAAACAACCTGGAAGCTGTTAGCAGGATCGGCGGGATCGGGCACGCTGGTGGGAAAGGCCTGTACGTTGACGACGGTAGTGAGCGGCACGGTATCGGCGATGAACGGCCCGAGGTTCTGGCCGAAAATCGACACGATTTCTCCCGGTGAGGCCGCCGTCTGGCCACTGGACACCGGATCGGGATTGGTCCCGACCTGAGTCGAGCGGATCTGGTAACTGGCTGCGTTGGTCATCCCGGTAACCGCCATGGCCGTGCTGGAAAGCACGGTAAACGTAGCCGGGCCACCGGGCACCTGCGCCGGGTTGTTGGGCGGCGCCGGATTAGTGACGAAGAGGCACAAGGTTCCGGGGTTCTGGAGCAGGGCGGAAGCGAACGGCATGGTGGCCTCGAGCACCTGCTGGCTCAACAGGGTAGTGGTCAGTTGGGTGGGCGTGCCGACGGACGGACCACCGAGTGCGCAACCGCCCCCGACCTGCGCTTCGATGGTGACGACCGAAGTGGCAAAGAAATTCAGCCCGTTAATGGTAAGCAATGGACTGACCAGCGGGCTCTGCACGATCACTACGGGATAGATGGAATTCAGCGTCGGCGGGCCGGCCGACACCACCAGGTTGACCGTAATGAGAAACGTCGCGCTGCCGGAAACGGTTGGGGCGATCGTGATGGTGGCGCTATAGCTGCCAGGCAGCATAGTTTGCACAGTGGTCGCATCCAGAAGAACGGTGATCGGAACGTAGGAACCGGAGAGCGCCACGCCGCTGGTGGTAAGGCCCGTAGGCGTCGAGCCCATCGGCCCTAGCCGGACCCATACCGCCGTGCCGGTGGATGTGCCCTTGGATACGGCCGCGGTGACGATGAACGGTATCGTGCCCCCGTTGGAGGCTACGTCAACCTCGGAAGCAGTGCTCGGGTCCGAGGCGGGAGTAGAGGGCCAACTGTCGCCCGTGGTGTAGGAAAACGTGAGGGTGCCGTTGCTGGTAGAAGTGGCTGACGTGTAGTTCGAAGATGGAGAGATCACGACCAGAGAAGACGGGGGGTTGGACACCACCAAGGTGACCGGAATGGTGAGGGTCATGGTCGCCGGGGTAGTCGAAATCGCGATCGTGGCGGGATAGTTCCCCGGTGGCAGGCCGGTCGGGTTCGCCGTCAGAGTGAGCGCCAAAGGCGAATACCCGGAGGCCGGGGTGACTGTCAGCCAAGCGGGCGTGGAAGATACGACCGCGTTCAGGATCGTCGAACTCGACGAGCCAGTGGGGAGCGTCACAGTCACTTTACTCGACGCCGGCATGATGGCACTGCCGACCTGGTAGTTAAAGGTCACCGAAGAGGGTGAGACGGTGATGCCCGACGAACTTGCGGCCCAAGTTCTGCCGGCAACCAACGCTGCCAGCACCCAAGCGAAGATACGCACGGTTTTCATGGTGAGTATATCGGCGAGATTGGGGCAGAGCATTAGAGGCAGAATCACGTAGGTTTTTCGTGGCCGCCGCCGGCTGCTGCGTGATATGCTGAAGCCGGATGTGTGGCCACCGGCGTAACGTCCTTATTTTGTTCGGCGTATCGGATTCGATCCAGGGCGCGAGGGAGTTTCAAAAAGGTAGGCGCGTAAGAATGTGCATTAATATCGATAACTGGCCGCCGGCGCCCAAAGGGCGGATTGGCGCCTCTTGACCGGCCGGCAGGCACATGAAAAGAGAGGACATCGATGCACCTCATCCCGACGCAAGAGGAAGTTGTCGCGGTACTGCGGGAAACCGGAGCGTTGCGCGACGGCCATTTTGAATACTCAACCGGACTGCACTCCAACGAGTACTTAAAGGTACCGCTGGCGATGCGCTACTGGCAGCATCAGAAGATGATGTCGGTGGGATTGAGCCGGCTGTTGCGCGCCCACCCGGAGATCCGCGCCATCGCAAAGGATCTATCGATGGTGGCGCCGACGACGGGGGGGCTGGCGCTGGCCTTCGGGTTGTGCGAGGCGCTGCGCGCGCGGCAGGTATACTGGTCGGAGCGGGAGCACGACGGAGAAGCGCTCCGCTTCCGGCAGTTCTTGCGTCCGGAGCCGGGCGAGCCGGTGGTGCTGGTGGACGATGTGCTGCGGACGGGGCGGCATCTCGCCGAGCTGAAGGCGCTGCTGGAATCCTACGATGCCAAGGTGGTGGGGCTGGCGGTGGCCGTGTACCAGCCGAACCCGGAGACGCGGAGTTTCGGCGGCCTGCCGCTATACTATCTGGCCAAGCTCGATGCCAGCTACTATGTGGACGGGGCGCGCTGCGAGTGCTGCCAGCGGGGAGTACCGCTCGAAAAAGTCTGACGATGCGACGGGAAGTGCGGAGATGGCGCGTGGGGTGGCCGGCGGCATGGCTATGCGCGGCGGCAGCGATAGGCGGATTGTGGGCCGGGGACGGCGAAGCGGCGAAGCTGGCGCCGTATTACCCGACGCCGCAGACGATCGTCGGACGGATGTTGCAGTTGGGCGGACTAAAGGCGGGCGAGAAGGTGTTCGACCTCGGGTCGGGCGACGGACGGATCGTGATTCTGGCGGCGGAGAAGTTTCATGCCCAGGCGGTGGGCATCGAGATCGACGCCGATCTGTGCCGGCAGAGCCTGGCGAGGATCGCGAAGCTGGGGATCGAGAAAAGCGCCCACATCGTCCACGGCGACCTGCTGACGCAGAATTACGGCTCGGCCGACCTGGTGACAGTGTACCTGTTGCCGGATTCGATCAACGGCAAAGTGCAGCCGCTGCTCGACCGGCAGTTGAAGAAGGGAGCGCGGGTGGTGGCGCACGATTTCGAATTTCGCGCGTGGACGGCGGAGAAGGTGGAGAACATAGCCGACGACGGAGAAGGCCGCAGCCACACGTTGTACCTATACCGGAAATGACACCTTGTTAAACGCGCTCAAGATCGGCTGGCCGCGCGCGATGTCGGTGGCCAGGGCAGTGCTGGCAGCGGTGGCACTGGGGTGGGTCGTTTTCAACACGCCGGACGTGTTTACGAAGGCGTCCCTGTACGTGCTGGGGCTATACATGGCGTGCGCGGTGCTGTTGGTGGCGCGGGCGCGCACGCTGCACGGGGTTTACGGATTGCTGGCGCTGGTGGCCGACATCGTGTACCTGCTGGTGTCCGCGTATTACGGGCGCGAACGGTTGCTCTGGTTCAGTTCGGCGTTCCTGCTCTATACGCTGGGAGAGGCGCTCGGGTTCTTCGGCGTGGCGGAAGTGGTATTGGTGACGGCGGTGGCGGCGGCGTTCTGCATTGCGCTGCCGTCGCTCCCGCTGGACTCGCTGCTGCAGACGATCGTGGCCGCCGGAGCGCTGGCGTGCGGCGCGGCTATTTACAAACGCCGCATGATCGCGCGGGTGGCCGCGCTCGAACTACGTGCGGCGGAGGCGGAAGAGGGCGCCGAGAAGGCGCGGGATACCGAGCGGCAGCGCATCGCGGCGGATTTTCACGACGGTCCGCTGCAGAGTTTCATCAGCCTGCAGATGCGGCTAGAGATTTTACGCAAGCTGATGGAGCGGGATTTTCAAGCCGGGATGGAAGAACTGCGGGGCTTGCAATCGGTGGCGGTGGGGCAGATACGCGACCTGCGCATCTTCCTGAACGCGATGCGGCCGGTGGACGTGGACGGCGCCAATTTCGTGGCGACGGCGCGGCGCACGGCGGAATCGTTCCAAAAAGAAAGCGGCATTCCGGTGACGTTCATCAGCTCGGCGGGGCCGATCGGTCTGCCGGCGGAGATGACGGCCGAGACGCTGCAGATGATTCGCGAGGCGCTGCACAACGTGCAAAAGCACGCCGCGGCGACGCGCGTGGCGGTGTCGCTCGAGAAGGTGGGCAGCGGTCTCGAGATCTCGGTCGAAGACAACGGCCACGGCTTCGCATTCTCGGGCGTGTATTCGCTCGAGGAGCTGGAATTGTTGCGGCTGGGGCCGGCGAGTCTGAAGCGGCGCGCGCGGTCGTTGAACGCGGACATGCAACTGGAATCGCGGCCGGGACGCGGCACGGGGCTGAAGGTGCGCATCCCGCTGCAATAGGCGGCGGCCGGGTGTGCTACGCTGAACGCCGTGAACATTGGCATTACGTGTTATCCGACTTACGGCGGCAGCGGCATCGTGGCCACCGAACTGGGCATGGAACTGGCGGCGCGCGGGCACGAGATTCACTTCATCACGTACGCGAATCCGATTCGCCTCGACCCGGGCACGCCGCGCATCCACTATCACGAAGTGGAAGTCTCGAATTACCCGCTGTTTCAATACCCGCCCTATTGCCTGGCGCTGGCGTCGCGGATGGCGGACGTGGCGGAGGCTTACTCGCTCGACCTGCTGCACGTGCATTACGCCGTGCCGCACTCGATCGCGGCCATGCTGGCGCAGCAACTCATGGCGCCCAAGCGGCGGCTGCCTTTCATCACCACGCTGCACGGCACGGACATTACATTAGTAGGCGCGGACCCATCCTACTTCGCAATTACTAAGTTTTCGATCGAGAAATCCGATGGAGTCACCGCCATCAGCAACTACTTACGGCAAGAGACGGCGAAAGTGTTCGGCATTGTCAGCGGGATTCGCGTGATTACTAACTTTGTGAACTGCGATTTGTATCATCCGGATCGCGATAAGAGCGGCGCGGCGGCGTACTCGCCCGACGGGGAGAAGTTACTGATTCACCTTTCGAACTTCCGCCCGGTGAAGCGCGCGCTCGATTGCATTCGCATTCTGGCCGAAGTGCGGCGTAAGACGCCGGCGCGGCTGCTGATGGTGGGCGACGGACCCGATCGCGGGCCGGCCGAGCACCTGGCGCGCGAGTTACAGGTGGATCGCCACGTGCTGTTTCTCGGTAAGCAGAATCACGTGGAGCGCATCATCCCGCTGGCGCACGTCGCGCTGGTACCGAGCGAGATGGAATCGTTCGGGCTGGTGGCGCTGGAGGCGATGGCGTGCGGCGTGGTGCCGGTGGCGACGCGGGTGGGCGGCGTGCCGGAAGTGGTCACCGATGGCGAAGACGGATACCTGGAAGCGCCCCGCGATATTGCCGCACAGGCCGCCCGCGTGACCGCGCTGCTTACCGACGACGCACTGCACGCGCGCATGGCCGGGGCCGGCCGCTGGAACGCGTCCGAGCGATTCTGCGCGGAGAAGATCATTCCGCAGTACGAGCGGTACTACGAAGAGGTGGTGGCGGGAAGAGTGGGTGGGACGTAAGGCGCGGACCGTGAGCATCGACCCAACATCGGCGCCACGCTGTTTGCCTGGCGCCGCCCCGAGTTAGCAATCCAAGATAACTAACTTTTCTCGACTTAGGCGCAAATAAACATCAGTTTTTCTTGATATGTTCGTCAGACTTGTCTCAGCATAGTATATTCAGGACTTTTAGTACTAAGTTCCGAGAACGGCCTATCCGATACAGGGAGCTGACAACGCGATGACAGGACAGTTTCGATTCCGAAGATTGATTGCCGTACCAGCTATTATTCGCATTCTGAGCGTCTGCGCGTTCCTATGTTGTTCTTTGGCAGCGGTGGCACAGGATGTCATATCCACGCCCGCCGTGCCGAGCGGGCCAAGTTCGGGAGCGTCGGGCACGCTATACGAATATATCGCCAGCGGCTCCGCGTCGAGCCAGGGGAATCCGGTGCAGTATTCGTTCAACTGGGGCGATGGCAAGAGTTCCGGCTGGACACCGAATGGTGTCACCATGTCCTTCCACGTGTGGTCGGAGCCCCGGCAATTATACGGTCACCGTGCAGGCGCGGTCCGCTGTCGATTCGACCGACTTATCGAGCATCTCGCCAGGACTCGTGGTGACCATCGCAGGTGAGACCATTTCGGCGCCGTCCGCGCCCGTGGGTCCGGCAGCCGCAGTCACCGGCACGGCCAGCACTTACTCAGCGGGCGGCGCCGTGTCGAGCGTTGGGAACCAGGTTCGATATGAGCTGTTCTGGGGCGATGGGTCGCTCTCCGGGTGGCTGCCGGTTGGCACCGCCAGCGCTTCCCACAGTTGGCCGGGACCGGGGACTTATACGGTGACCGCGCAAGCGCGATCCGCCGCCAATTCGCAGATTCTGTCGCCGGTTTCGGCCGGGCTGACGCTGACTGTAACGGCGGGAGAGACGATCTCAACTCCCACCGCGCCGGCCGGGCCCACCGCCGGGGCGCCAGCTACCAGCTACACGTATTCGACCGGCGGAGCAGTTTCCAGTTCCGGAAACGCGGTCGCCTATCTGTTCGATTGGGGCGACGGCCAGACTTCGGCGTGGCTGCCCGCGGGGACGACGAGCGCGTCGCATTCGTGGCCGTCGGCCGGTTCCTATACCGTGACCGCGCTGGCCGCCGACGCGACCGATCTGCTGATTCGCTCCAGCGTGTCCAGCGGAACGGCGGTGAACGTGATGCCGCCACCCTCCATCGCAAGCCTGAATCCGGCGTCGGCCTCAGTGGGCGATCTGGTGA
The DNA here is from genome assembly GCA_003157745.1 of Bryobacterales bacterium. Classification (GTDB taxonomy): domain Bacteria; phylum Acidobacteriota; class Terriglobia; order Bryobacterales; family Bryobacteraceae; genus Bog-375. The sequence goes on from PMKM01000036.1 coordinate 112,816, forward strand.
CGATCACCGGCAGCAACTTCGGGTTATCTCAGGGGACCAGTACGGTAACATTCAATGGAATCGGCGCAGGAGCGGCATACAGTTGGGGCCCCGGCAGCATCGTGGTCTTTGTGCCCGACGGGGCCACCACTGGCAGCGTGATCGTGACGACTGCGGGCGGGGCCAGCGGCGGCGCGAGCTTTACGCTGATCCCGACGTTTTCCATCACCAGCGTTTCGCCCACGGTTGGCATACCTGGCATAACTTCGGTGACCATCACCGGGTCTGCCTTCGGCGCCACCCAGGGCAGCGGCCAGGTGTGGCTGGGCACGGCCAATGGCGTGGTGCAAAGCTGGAGCGATACCCAGATCGTTGCCCAAGTAGCCGCCGATTCGCTTTCCGGCAACGTTATGGTTTTGCAGAACGGCGTGATGTTGAACGGCGGGGCGTTTACTGTGGATGCGCTGCAGGTGGCTAGCATCAGGCCGACTTCGGGAGGGACCGGAACGGCTGTCACGTTCACGGGGAGCGGGTTCGGAAACTCGCCGGGCGCCGTCTGGCTGGGCAGCACAAACGCCGATTCGATTGTCAGTTGGAGCGACACTCAGGTGGTCGCCACAGTCGCCTCGACCGCGCTGAGCGGCGTGGCGAAGATTCAACAGAACGGCGCGTGGAGCAACGTCGTCGGCTTCACAGTTCCATCGACCGCCGAGGACGCGGTGTCGCTCAGACCGGTAGCATTGAATATGTCGATTGGCGACTCCCGCGCTCTTCAAGCGCTCGGCTCGACCGGGCGAACTGTGACCGGGCTCATCTGGGCGACGAGCCATGCAACCGTGGTGAGCCTGTCGACGGACGATCCGCCGGTGCCCAGCGCGAGTGAAGTGGCCCTCGAGCCGCAATTGACTCGGCTCGAAGCGATGTGATAACTTGAGAGATTCCTGAGGTGCTCGTTATCAAAGCGAGTGAAAAGGGAAGCGGGTGTAAATCCCGCACGGTCCCGCCACTGTAAGCAGCGAGCGGCCGGCGCAATGAGTCACTGTTCTTCGGAACGGGAAGGCAAGCCGGTGTAGCTACGACCTGCGAGTCAGGAGACCTGCCTCGGGTGTGTGTCGACCGCTATGCTTCGGGCGAAAGCAGATCGTGCGGAAGGCAACCTCGCTGGGCGGGTTGCTTCCTGTCGTCTCTCCTTCTTCCCTTGCGTTCCGAGGTTTTCGCGGCCGTGTGAATTGAGGCCCGGACTCCTCTGCGATGTTAACTCTGATTCTTGGCGGCGCTAGAAGCGGGAAATCCCGTTTGGCCCAACGGCTGGCGGCTTCGGCCGTGCGCGTTGCATTTGTTGCCACTGCCGAAGCCGGTCAAGACGCGGAAATGTCGGCGCGCATCGCACGGCACCGCGCCGACCGGCCCGCTTCGTGGCGGACCGTGGAAGAACCGCTGGCATTGGCCGACGCTGTGGAGAGCGCCGCGAACGAGGCCGATGCGGTGCTGGTCGATTGCCTGACGATCTGGCTCAGCAACCTATCCTGGAAGCATCGCGACAGCACGCCGGGGCAGATCGAAGATGCCGTGCGCGCGGAACTCGGGCGGCTCGCTGCCGCGTCTCGCCGGTGTCATCTTATCCTGGTTTCTAATGAAGTCGGTTGCGCGACGGTTCCGGAGTCCGCGGTGGCCCGTGCCTTCCGCGATAGCCAAGGTCTCTTGAACCAATGGGCCGCCGACACAGCCGACGAAGTGATCCTCACCGTTGCCGGCCTGCCTCTCTATCTCAAGACCGCTTCCCCGAAAGCAGGCTCCCGATGAGTGTAGCGCGGATAGTCGTTGCGGGAACTCAAAGCGGCGCGCCAAACATACAATATGACTAAATCACTACTATCTCTACTTATCTTCCTCTCACTCTCATCCACGGTCTTGCACGGCGAATCCGGCGCCTCACTGGCAGGCACGGTGAGAGATCCGCAAGCGCGGCCAATTCCCGGAGCGACTCTCACCTTAGTCTCGCGCACCGGTGCCGCGGAGAGCGCCACGACAAGCGACGCTTCGGGCGGCTACCGCTTCGACGGTTTGCCGGAAGGCGATTACTTACTCCGAACCGTCGCACCCGGTTTTGCACTGTTTCTCGTCGAAGACATTCACCTGAGCAAGGGCGCCGCGGAGAAGCGGGATATCTCGCTCCAACTGGCAGGACTGCGTGAGCAAATCGTGGTCACCGCGTCCGGCACTCCGCAGCTTCCGGACGAAGTGTCCAAGGCGACGACTGTAATCGACCAGACCGACGCCGACGAACGCGACGCCGCCACGCTCGCCGATGTCGTGGCCCTGGCGCCAGGCGTGCGCGCGCAACAAATGGGCGGACTGGGCGCTCTCACCAGCATTCGGATGCGCGGGCTTCGCGAAGAGGACACCGCGGTGTTAGTCGATGGCTTGAGACTGCGCGACGCCTCCGCCACGAAGGGCGACGCCTCGGGATTCATCGAAGACCTCCTGTTCTCGGATTCGAGCCGGGTCGAAGTGATGGGCGGATCGGGATCCTCGCTATACGGGAGCAGTGCGATTGGCGGCGTGGTCAATGTGATCACGGACGAGGGCGGCGGGCGCACGCGCGGGAGCGTGTTGCTCGAAGGCGGATCTCTCGGCACGTTCCGCGGACGCGCGCAGCTCGCGGGCGGATTCCTGCACGACAGGATCGACTACAGTATGGGGGTGGCGGACACGGATGTTACCGGAGGAATCGGCGGAGACGCGCCGTTTCGCGACCTCGGCACGGAAGGCCGCGTGACCTTTCATCTCTCGCCATCGATCCGTCTGACGGCGCGTCTCGTTGGCGCGGATTCCTTCGCAAAGGTTCGCGGAGAACCGGACATGATCGGCACGCCGTCCGGTTTGGGTGTCGTCGACGCGATCCCGCTTTCTCCGGCGCTGACCGCTCTCTACCAGAGTGGGACTCCTCTTTCGCAGATCAGTACCGGCAATGCGACCTTCATTCCCGCGCTCGATAATCCGGACGAAACTCGCGCCGCGCGCTTTATAGATGCCGCGCTGATCCTGAATGGCCAGGTGTCACCGCAGCTCGATTACTCGGTGACTTATCAACTTATCTCCAACGGCCGGCGGTACGGCGATGGACCGGCGGGAGTAGACTACCAGCCGGAAGGCAGCACGCGCTCGCTCTATGATGGCCGCATACAGACCACAGGCGCGCAATTCCACTATCGACGGGGATTCAACCTGCTGAGCGGCGGCTACGAGTTCGAGAATGAGAACTACGCGAGCGACAACAGCGACCAAAGCAATCCCGCAGCGGCGAGCGGAACCAATGTGACTGAGCGCAGCCAGAGCGTGTTCGTGCAGGACCAGGCGCAGTTCTTTGGCGACCGTCTGCAGGTCTCGGGCGCGTTTCGGACGCAGTTATTCACGCTCGACACGCCGGCGTTTCTCCCCGCGGCGTCGGCTCCCTATCAAGCGATCGCGTTCGCGTCGCCGGCGCCGGCATACACTGGCGATGGTTCCGTCGCGTATTCGTTCCGGCGCACGGGCACCAAGTTGCGCGCCCACGCTGGCCGCGGGTATCGCGCGCCAGCGCTGTTCGAAAGGTTCGGCGCGGGCTACGATTCGGTGTACGGGTATTCCGTATACGGCGATCCGCGGCTGAAGCCGGAGCATTCGACCAGTATCGACGCTGGCATCGAACAGACCTTCTTCCATCGCCGCCTGAAGACTTCGGCGAGTTACTTCTACACCTGGCTGCAGGACGTGATTAACTTCGATACTTCCGGCTTGATTAACCCAGCTACCGACCCGTTTGGCCGCTACATCGGCTATCGGAATACCAAAGGCGGGATTTCGCGCGGTATCGAAACGTCCGCGTCCGTTGCGCCAACTCGCTCGCTGAGAGTGACGGCCGCTTACACTTATGTGAATGCCATTGAGCGCACCCCGATTGTCGGCGATGTCCTGCGGACCTTCGTGACTCCTAAGAACCAGGTCTCTTTCGTAGTTACCGAGCAGCCGGTTTCGCGGCTGACACTGAGCTTCGATACAATTGCATCCAGCAGCTATCTGGCGCCCGTTTACGGCGACGTGGCGACGCAAAGCTATCGCTTCGGCGGGATCCACAAATTGAATATGGGGGCCAGTTACCGGATTTCACAGGGCGAGTACCGGGCGATGCGTCTATTTGTGCGCGCCGACAATATCTTCAACCAGACATACTTCGAGAGCGGATTTCTCACCGCCGGACGAACCGCGACAGGCGGTTTGCAGTATGAGTTCTAAGATGACACGGACGTTCTTACTAGTTGTCCTATTCGCGATCTGTGCCGCAGCGGCAGGCCCACCGCGCCGCATCGTCTCTCTCTCGCCGAACGTCACGGAGATGCTTTATGGCATTGGCGCCCTAAACCAGGTGGTAGGGATCTCGGATTACTGCACTTACCCGGCGGGAGTGAACCGGATACCGAGTGTCGGCGGCTGGCAGAATTTCGATCTCGAAAAGATCGCGGCGCTTCGCCCGGATCTGGTAATCGTCGACGATGGCCAGGACCTTGTAGCCGGCGACCATTTCCAGAAGCTTGGTCTGCGCGTGATGGTGGTGAGGGACAGCACGGTGCAGGACGTGTACGCAGGCATCGCGGCGTTGGGACGGACCACGGGCCACGAAGAAGAGGCGGCGAAACTGGCCGCAGCCACGCGCGCGGAACTGCAGCGTATCTCGCAGAAGACTGCGGCCCTGCCCAAGCCGAAGGTGGTCCTGATCGTGGATCGCACTCCGGGAACCCTGCGCGATCTTTACACAGCGACCGATGGCGGTTTTCTGGCCGAGTTAGTGGGCGTGGCGGGTGGTAGAATTGCCGCGCCGGCGGCCAAGGACGGCTACGGAAAACTAAGTAAGGAAGATCTACTCGCGATCGATCCCGATACGATTCTGGACTTCATTCACGGCATCAAGCTTCCCGTGGGCGATCCCTTGGAAGCTTGGCGGGAGATGGGTATGTTGCGGGCCGTGCGCGCCCACCGCGTCCACGGCGTCAACGAAGACTTCGTCCCACACGCCTCGCAACGCATAGTACTAACTGCGGCGCTCTTCGCCCGTTTGATTCACCCGGGAGTCCAATGAGGCCTTTCTTCGAAGCGCGACATCTCGGGTACACTTATCCGCGCGGGCCGCTGGCGGTTCGCGACATCAGCCTGCCAGTGGCGCGAGCTTCCATGACGGCGGTGATCGGCGCCAACGGTTCCGGGAAATCCACGTTCATCCGCATGTTAGCCGGTCTGCTGCGGCCCTCTTCGGGAGAGATTCTGTTGGATGGCGTAGCATTGGCGAAGTGGCCGGCCCGCCTGCGCGCGAGAGAGATTGCCTTCATGCCGCAAGCCACGTCGACGGTGTTCCCCTTTCGCGTTCTGGACGTGGTCCTGAGCGGCAGATCGCCGCATGTTCCGCAATTCCGCCTGGAGAGCGATGCCGATCGCGAGATAGCCATGCAGGCGCTCGAAAGCGCGGGAGCGGCGCACCTGGCCGACCGCTATGTCAGCGCGCTCTCCGGCGGCGAGAGACAGATGGTAACTTTGGCCCGCGCGCTCGCCCAGGAGCCGCGCCTCTTATTACTCGACGAACCTTCCACCTCGCTCGACCTGAAGCACCGGGCGACACTTATGCGCACACTCGCCCGCCTGCGCGAGGAGCGCGGCCTGAGCATCATCATGATTACGCACGATCTGCAACTGACCGGATCGCTGTTCGACAGTATCGTGGCCTTATGCTGCGGCGAAGTGGCCGCACAGGGCCGCCCGGACGAGGTGCTGCGGAGCGACTTACTCGCGCGCATTTACGGCGAGCCCAACGTACGGGCTCAGCGCATCGGCGAGCAGACGCTGGTTTGGATCGACGCATGAGCGCCAAGCGCATCCTATCGCTGCCGCAGAGACTCTTCCGCACTTTGTCGCTGCTGACGCTGCTGCTGATTGTGTCGACCGCGATCGGCCTGGCCGTCGGCCGCCAGCGGCTGGACGTTTCCGGATTGCTTTCCGATCCGTTTGCGCGGACGCTCTTCTTTGAACTTCGCTTGCCGCGTGTGTTGATGGCCGTGTTGATCGGCGCCTCGCTCGCCGTGACGGGAGCCGCGCTGCAGGCTCTCTTCCGCAATCCGCTGGCCGACCCGTACACGCTTGGCGTCTCCGGCGGCGGCGCGTTCGGCGCCAGCGTCGCCATCGGGCTGGGTTGGAGCCTGCGCATTCTGGGCATCCCCCTCGTGTTCTTCGCCTCCTTCGCGGGAGCCATGGCGGCCGTACTCCTGGTGCGCGCCATCGCGCGAACGGGAGCCGTGATGCTGCCCGGCGCGCTGCTGCTCTCGGGCGTGGTGGTGAACCTGGTCTCCGCCGCCGCGGTGCTGACCCTGCAATATCTGCTGGACCCGAGCGGCGCGTTGCGCATCCTCCGTTGGATGATCGGCAGCCTCGACGTGGTGGGGCTGGAGCCCATCGGCCGCATGCTCCTTCTGCTTGTGCCCGCGTGGCTGGCGCTGCTGGCGCTATCGAAGCAACTTCACTTACTCGCTATCGACCAGGACACCGCCGGCACACTCGGCGTGAACGTGGCCCGTTGCGAGACCGCGGCCCACATGCTCTGCTCGCTCATCGTGGGTGTGACGGTGGCGGCTGGCGGCGCCATCGGATTCGTCGGTTTGATCGTGCCGCACGCGGTGCGGTTTTTGTTCGGCGAAGACCTGCGCATTGTTTTGCCGGGCTCGCTCCTGATGGGCGCGGCCTTTCTGGTGCTGGCCGACGCGCTGGCGCGCACCATGCTTCCCTCGGGCGAATTGCCCGTGGGCGCGATCACCGGGCTGCTTGGCGGTCCCGCGTTTCTCTGGCTGCTGCGGCGGCGTCAACAATATACGGTCGTATGACGAAAGCGAAGCCCCTATTGCATTCTCCCGGATCTGAAAACGAAGCAGGAGGTATTTTCCTATGAGCATTTCGACCAAGCGGGGCGATGCCGGCGAGACCGCTCTGGTGGGCGGCATGCGGGTTTCGAAGGCGCACCCGCGCGTCGAGTGTTACGGGACCATCGACGAGTTGATTTCGCAGATGGGCTTCGCGCGCTCGATTTGCCAGGATGCCGAGGTGCGCGAAAGCGTCAGGAAGGCGCAGCGGGAACTCTACCAGGTTGGGTCGGCCATCGCCACGCCGCCCGAGTCGAAAAAAGCCGCGCCCGAGATCGCGCCCACCATGGTGGACGCTCTCGATGACGAAGTGCATCGGATCGAGGCGCTGCCCGGCGTGCTGGGCGATTGGTCGCTGCCGGGAGAGTTGCCGGATGCGGCCGCGTTCGACGTAGCGCGCACGGTCTGCCGCAGGGCGGAGCGCCTCGCTGTGGGCTTGATGGAAACGGGCGCCATTCGCGATGCGTCGATCCTGGCTTACCTCAACCGCCTATCGGATCTGTTGTGGCTGTGGGGCAGGCTACTCGAAGCACGGCAGGGCGTGGATTCGTCGATGCGCGCCGGGGATGGTGCGGGATCGCGCTGGTCCAGGGCCTGGTGAGTTGAGGAACCCAGCAGTGAATACGCCCGCACTCATGATCCTGGGGACGGCTTCCCACGCCGGTAAGTCGCTCGTGACGGCGGGGCTCGGCCGTATCTTCTCCGATGACGGCCTGAACGTCGCGCCGTTCAAGGCGCAGAACATGTCGTTGAACTCGGCCGCCACGCCGGATGGCCGCGAGATCGGCCGTGCGCAGGCGTTGCAGGCGGAGGCGTGCCGCGTGATGCCGAAGGCGGAGATGAACCCGGTGCTCATCAAGCCGTCCTCGGACACGGGCTCGCAAGTGATTCTGCTGGGGCGCGTCTGGGGCCAGGTGACGGCGTCCGATTATTTCGAACATCGCACGGAAGATCTGTTTCCGGCGGTGCTCGAAAGCTATCGCAGCCTCGCCGCGGAACATGAGTTGATCCTGCTCGAGGGCGCCGGCTCGCCCGCCGAGATCAATCTCCGCGAGCACGACATCGTCAACATGCGCATGGCCCACGCGGCGGAGGCGGCCTGCATCCTGGTTGGCGATATCGATCGCGGCGGCGTGTTCGCATCTCTGCTGGGAACGATGGAACTGCTGTCGCCCGAGGACCGGGCGAGAATTCGCGGCTTCGCGATCAACAAGTTTCGCGGCGACCTTTCGCTCCTGCTCCCCGGTATCGAGACGATCGAGCGGCGCATGGGCATTCCCTGCGCCGGCGTCATCCCCTATCTTCGCGATCACGGCCTCGAAGAGGAAGATGGCGTGGCGATCGAGGACCGCCGGACGCCGGACCGGCTGTGGTGGGAGCCGCGCGGGCCCGACGGTCCGCTGCGCGTCGGCGTCATCGCCTTCCCGCACATGGCCAATTTCACAGATTTCGATGCGCTCGCCATGGAGTCGAGCGTGTCTCTCGCGTTCCTCGAAGCGGCGCGCGATGTGGAACTGTGCGACGTGCTCATTCTCCCCGGCAGCAAGCAGACTCTCGACGATCTCGCTTGGCTGCGCAACCGGGGTTTCGTCGATCGTATTGCGGCGCATCCGGGCGTACTGATCGGCATTTGCGGCGGTTTCCAGATGATGGGGCGCGCGATCGAAGATCCTCTGGGCGTCGAGAATGCCGGCCTCGCGCGCACCACCGCGGGCCTCGGCCTGCTCCCCGTTCGCACGGTGATGCGCGCGGAAAAGACCGTCCGGCGCGCTGCCGGAACGGCGGAGGGCTGGGGGGCGCCCCAGTTCACCGGCTACGAAATCCACATGGGGGAAACCGTGTACGGCGCCGGGTGCGCGCCGTTCGCGCACATCCTTCGCGAAGGAGATGCCGCGCCGGTTGCGGATGGCGCGACGGCGGGCGCGGGCCGCATCTGGGGAACCTACGTGCACGGCATCTTCGATGACGACACATTCCGGCACGCGTTCCTCGACGCGGCGCGGCGCGATTGCGGCCTTCCGCCGGCGCCCGAATATCGCCCCGTCACCGGACAGCGCGAGGCGCGAATCGATCGCTGGGCGGCGCACCTTCGCCAGGCGCTCGACATGAATCTGATTCGCGGCTGGATCGGAGTGCGCGCGTGACGCTGCCTGGAACCAGGAATTGAAATCGCTATGAAACTTCTCGAAGCAACCATCGAACAGATTCGCCCGGTAAACCCGGAGTGGATTGCCAGAGCCGTCGTGCATCAATTGAATCTCACCAAGCCGCCCGGCAGTCTGGGCCGACTGGAGGACGTCGCGAACCGTTGCGCCGCGATTCGGGAAACGCTCGAACTTACGGCCGCGCATCCGCGCATCGCGATCTTCGCCGCCGATCACGGCGTGTGCGAGGAGGGCGTGAGCGCGTTTCCGCAGGAAGTGACCGCGCAGATGGTGACGAACTTTCTGCGAGGCGGCGCAGGGATCAACGCGTTCGCCCGCGCCGGCGGGATTGAACTCACCATCGTCGATGTGGGTGTGGCGAATCCGATTCCCGCGCCGGACGGACTCGTCAGCCGCCGCATCGCGCCCGGCACGCACAACTTCTGCCAGCGGCCCGCCATGGAAGAGAGCGAGGCGATCGCGGCCATCGAGGTTGGCATCGAAATCGCTCGCGACGCCGCAGCCTCCGGTTGCGATCTGCTCGGCTTCGGCGAGATGGGCATCGGCAACACCACGTCGGCGAGCGCGATCACGGCGGCCTTGACCGGCCAATCGCCGGAAGCGGTGACTGGCACCGGAACCGGCGCCGACGCGGCATGTCTCGCGCGCAAGCGTTCCGCGGTCGCGCGCGCGCTCGCCCTGCATGCAGCCGAGTTGCACACTCCGCTGGGCGTTCTGCGCTCGGTGGGAGGATTGGAAGTGGCCGCCATGGCCGGCTTCTGTTTGGGCGCTGCCGCCCACCGCGTTCCCGTACTCACCGATGGATTCATCGCCACCGCCGGCGCCGCTATCGCAGTCCGTCTGTGCCCGGCCACGGGCGATTACCTGTTCGCCGCGCATCAGTCGGTCGAGCCGGGGCACGCGCATCTGCTCGCGCTGCTCGGTTTGCAGCCGCTGTTGAACCTGGGGCTGCGCCTGGGCGAAGGAACCGGCGCCGCGCTCGGGATCAAGCTGGTGCAGGCTTCCCTCGCCGCCTTCACCGGAATGGCGACCTTCGCTTCGGCGGGAGTCTCGAACCAATGAAGTCGCTGCTGGCCGGGATTGCATTCCTGACCCGTATCCCGGTGGGGCGCCTGGTTTCCTTTGACGCCGCGGACGTGGCCCGCGCGGCCGGCTGGTTTCCGCTGATTGGCGCGCTGCTCGGCCTCGTCTACGCCGGCACCGCATGGCTGTTGCGGGGCCGCCTGCCGCTTGCGATGGTCGCGATTCTCCTGGTTGTGCTCGATGCGGCGATCACCGGCGCGCTGCACTTCGACGGTCTTGCCGATGCGGCCGACGGGTTCGGCGGTGGCAAGGATCGCGACGATGTCCTGCGCATCATGCGGGACCATGCCATCGGCAGTTACGGCGCGACGGCCTTGATTCTGCTGGTCGCGTTGAAGGCGACCGCCTACGCCGTCCTGCTCGCTTCCACCAATTGGTTCTATGCGGTCGCGCTCACTCCCGCGCTCGGACGGTGGGCGCTGGTGCTTCTCACCGGAACCCTGCCTTACGCGAGATCCTCGCTATCGGTGGTAAGCGGCATGAAGCGCTCGGCCACGTTTTTAGGAACGGCCACTGCGGCGGTTCTGATTGCCGCGACCCGGTATCCGCGAGCCTGGGTCGCGGCGGCCGCGGTGTGTGTCGTGACCTTCTGTTTCGGATATTACTCTCGCCGGCGCATTGGCGGCATCACCGGCGATGTGCTCGGGGCCAACCTGCAATTGTCCGAGAGCGCGGCTCTGATCGCGTTCCTGTGGGTCGCCCGGCCATGACGACCCGCTTGTGGCTGATCCGGCACGGAGAGATCGAGCAGCGGGCGCGCGGGCGCTGCTACGGTTCGCTCGATGTGGGGCTTTCGCCAAACGGACGGCTGCAAATCGCGCACGTCGCGGAGACTCTTGAGGGCGAACCGATCGCGGCCGTCTTCAGCAGTCCCCGCCGTCGCGCCCTGGAAAGCGCGCGCGCCATCGCATCCGCATGCGGCTGCCCCTGCGAAGTTCTTCCAGCGCTTCGCGAGATCGATTTCGGTGACTTCGAAGGAATCGCGTACGACGAAATCGCCGCCCGCTATCCGGCCGAATACCGCCGCTGGATGGAGGAGCCGGCGAAAGTCACATTCCCGAACGGCGAAAACTTCTCCATGCTGCAGGCACGCGTGCTGGCTGCGTTCCATTTGATCGCCGAACAGAGAGCCGGCGGCACGGTTGCGATCGTCAGTCATGGCGGCGTCATTCGCGCGCTCGTCGCCTGGGCGCTCGAGATGCCGGACGATTGCATTTTCCGCATCGCCCAGGACTTCGCGGCGATCAATCTCTTGGAACTGACCGAAGGCACTCCCAGCGTACGCCTGCTTAATTCGCACGGCCGCTAGTTTACCGCGCCCGCAGCCCTCCGCTCCCACTTCCCATCGGAGCCGCGACCAAGGGAGCGGTTGTTCAAGAAACGATATCTCACGCTCGAAGAAAACCGGTAAAGCCGGCGAGGAACAGTCTCGTTTTCCTCCCCCGATTTTCGAGCACCGGGTATTCACTCCCTCCCCGTGTTGCGATGCAAGTGTGCTGATACGCGCCCTCGGTTACCGCACGGCGCGAGTTCGATCCAGTACAGTCGAAGGAGTGAAGATGCGGCCCCGAACTTGGGGCCGCCGATAATGTGAGCGGCTTCCCCACGGTCTGCGCGGCGGGATTATTTCGTCGCCGCGCTGTCGCTGTTGACCATCAGGCTGGATACGTTCACCGGCTCGAAATCGTTCAGCGTGATGCTAGTGAGGCACGAGAGGTCGTCGTCATTCCAGCGCGCATCCGGCGTGCCGATCAGTCCGCCGCTCATCCCATTGTCCGCCAGGATGATGCCGTAATTGCGGAAGCCCGTAATAATGACCGCCGCCTGCGGGCTCGTCGCCGCGCAGGAGGGCGTCGCCACCGACGCCTTCAGCCGGTAGATCTCGCCGGCCGCGCCCGACATCGTGCAACTGGAAGGCGGCGCGGATTGCGAAAGCAGGTTGCCAGTGGGAATCGACGCGCCCGTCGAGTCCTTGCAGCTCCCCACGCCCGCCGTCTCGGTCGCCGGCCACACCCAGTAGTTCAACATGTGGTTGAGCGTGAACCGGATCGGGTGCTCGACCGCGCCGTTCGGCTCGGTCGGCGTGCCCGTGCCGATCACTTCGTCGGCGTTGACCACGAGCGGCGCCACCGGCAGCCCGGCCGCGTCTGTCGTCCCGTTGCCCTGCGGCGTAAGCGCGTTCGAGCTCACGTCCGGCCACAGCGCGTTGGACGAGTCGGTCCAGGGGCCACCCTGGTAGATACCCTGCCACATTTCATATAGCGCCGGAGGATTGCCCCCACCCGCTTCCCGATAGATAAGAACATGCCCGTCGCCACCGCTCGCGGTGGCTGCACTGGTGCCCTCAACCGGAGCGTTGGCCGGAATCGGGCCGGACGTGTAATAGGACTGGTACACCGTCGTCGCAACCGCCACGTCCGGCTGGTTGTACGGCACCTCGAACATCGGGATCCCGTTCGGGAAGTTCGCGTACGCCGCGCTGCCGAAGAATACGCGGATCGACTCCGGCAGATACCCACTGTACATCGGCCCCGCGGGCGACTTATCCACGGGCAAGCCGGTCGTTGCGAAGTCCACCCTGTGATGGAAGATCGACCCGGCCGGGAAAATATTCGCCGCGAACGCGTTGTTGCCGTTGATGGCGAACGTGATCTGCACCGTTGCCTCGGTTCCCGCCGCGTCCTTCACGATAATGTCCGGCTGGTACGTGCCCTGCCCACCGATCTGCGCGCTCGTAATCGCGCCCGTCGTCGTGTTCAGCGTCAACCCCTCCGGCAGCGGCGGGTAACTGCCGCTCGCATCCACGGAGAACCGATACGGCGCGGTCCCGCCCGTCACCATTATCGTGCAGCCCGCATAAGCCGCGCCCTGGGTTCCTCCCGGGCAACTCGTGGTCCTGATGGTAAGTGGTCCGCCCGTCTTCGCAGCCACGGCGAAGCTCTGCGAAACTGGCGTTGCCGCCGCATACGTGCCGTTGCCCGCCTGCGAAGCCTGTATCGTGCAGGTGCCAGCCGCGACAAATGTCGCGCTGGTTCCGCTCACCGTGCAAATGCCCGTCGTCTGCGAGGCAAAGCTCACCGCCAACCCCGAGCTCGCCGTCGCCGCCAGCGTCAATGGCGTGCCCACCGTCTGCGCACCGGGACTATTGAACGTGATCGTCTGCGATTTCAACGCCGCAGCAGCCACCGTGAAGCTCTGCGAAACCGGCGTTGCCGCCGCATACGTACCGTTGCCTGCCTGCGAAGCCTGTATCGTACAAGTACCCGCAGCGACAAATGTCGCGCTGGTTCCGCTCACCGTGCAAATGCCCGTCGTCTGCGAGGCAAAGCTCACCGCCAACCCCGAGCTCGCCGTCGCCGCCAGTGTCAATGGCGTCCCCACGGTCTGCGCACCCGGATTGGCAAACGTGATCGTCTGGGGTTGGAGTTGCGCCCCTGCCTCAACAGTGAAACTCCGTATCGCCGGAATCGCGGGCGCGTACGTCATATTGCCCGTCTGCGTCGCGCGGATCGTGCAGACGCCCGCCACCGGCAGGTTCGCCGTCGTCCCCGATACGGTGCAAACCTGCGTGGTGAGCGAAACGAACCTGACCGGAAGCCCCGAAGTGGCCGTAGCCTTCAGTGCGAGGTTAGTACCCGCCCTCTGGTTCGGAATCGCCGGGAAATTGATCGATTGCGGCCGGCGCCTGTGCGCGACAGCCCCATCCGACACGGTCTCCTCGGCGCCGCTCGCCGCGCCCACCCCAAGCAGGGCCGCCGCAGCGCATCCGCCCCATACGAGCAGTCCGGCGAAACGCCTCGCTGCGATACGTCCCCACTCTTTTCTCTCGCTGAGCAACATCGTCTGGCTCTCCCTTCCGCACATCACGGTGCGTCGGCGCCTTCGGGGCGCCCTGCCCCGTGATCGTTATCCCGGGGTCCGCCACGGGCTCATCGAGCCATCCCTGGCAGTAGCCGTGGCATGTTAACGTACTACTGGCCCTAGTACTCCTATCCTGATCTATATTGCCCAACCTTGCCGCACATGTCAACCCGTTTACTCCGGATAACAACCTATGGCAAAGGAAAGCAAGGCAGTTACCCTCTCAACGCACGCTGGACACCTTGTGCGCTGCCAAGCTGTCCATCACCTCAATATCTCCGGGCTGCCACAGCGGGCACAGCGCCCGTTTATGGCAAGCGCCACGCCCATCGGGCTCTGGTAGAGCTCTCGCACGCCGCGCTGGCCGCGCCGCAGTTCCGACCAGTCCCTTAAACCACCTGCAAGCCCAGTTCACCCAGGTTCGCGACCGAGTATTTGTCCGCGATCTCCCATCGGTCGGTGGTCGTTACCAGAACGCGCGGCGCTTCCTTCGCCTCGCTCCAGTCCAGGAACAACCACGCGAATTCGCTTTTCTGCCCCGCCATGCTCACCGCGGCCACCGGAACCGTCGTCCCGCTCAGGTCCCAATCCTGCAGGTAATCCTCGTAGCCTTCCTCCAGCTCCGCCTGCAGCTTCGCCGGGTCCGCGAAGCGGAAGGCGAACCTGGCGGCCCGATGCTCGAATAGCCTGCCATCGAGATCCGCCACCACGCTCTTGCCGATGTATTCCCCGGCGATCTTCTTCGCCTGATCGATCCTGTTTGCCATGTTGACTCCTCGAAGATGCTCCTCTTGCACCATGTCGCGCGCGAAGGACTTATGTGACAGGGCGGCGCCAGCCCCGGCGCGCCCGCATCGGCGGTTCTCCCGGCGCCTGCCAAATATCCCGCCGCACCTCCACGCCGCCCGCCATCGGCGCGTCATAATATAAAGGTACAAACGTATGCGAATACTGCCTTCGGCCGGGCTTACCAGGCCTAATCGCCAAAGGGGCTTCTCCCTCATCGAATTGTTGATCGTGATATCG
>PMKM01000092.1:0-80279 GCA_003157745.1 Bryobacterales bacterium
GCGCTTCCGAGTCCGATAGCTATAAAGGATATAACGGCGTCGGCCGATTACGTCGATGGGGGGAAGTGCGGCGCGATCGACGGGTTCGACGCCCACGCGGCTTGACGGTTTTGTTCTACCCGGATAATATAATTACATCCGGATAAAACGGATTATGAAGAACGACTCCAGGAACGAATCCACCGTGATAAGTTGCACGGCCTTCGCCGGCACCAGGCGAATTGCCCACGGGGGCGTGCGACAGGTTGCGCTGAAGGCGAAGACGCTGCTCGATCGCGCGAGCCGCGCGCAGGTGTTGATCTTCGACGACGCGACGAGTGAATTGATCGAGGTGGATTTTCGCGGAACGCCCGAACAGGTCACGCGGCGAATTGGCGAAACGGCGGCCACCCAGGCAGAGAGCGGATCCGCGCCGCCGGCCGGCGAAACTCGAGGGCCGGGCCGTCCGAAGTTGGGTGTCGTGGCTCGCGAAGTCACCCTGTTGCCGCGCCATTGGGCCTGGTTGGCGACCCAACCGGGAGGCGCCTCGGTGGCGCTGCGAAAACTGGTGGAGCATGCCCGGCTGGCAAACCAAGGGAAAGACCGGCTGCGGCGCGCGCAAGAGGCGGCGTATCGGTTCCTCTCCGCCATGGCGGGCAACGAACGGGGATTTGAGGAGGCGATCCGGGCGCTGTTCGCAGGTAAGCGGGAGCGGTTCGAAGAGCTTGTGAAGCCTTGGCCGCGGGATGTCCGGGACCACGCGAAGAAACTGGCGGCCGTTGCGTTCGGCGCCGCCGATGCGGCTCCCGGGCGCGGCTGAACATCCGACCTCTCGTCGGTGCCCGGGCTAGACCGTGACGACGATTTTGCCGATTTGGGCGTTGGATTCCATGTAGCGGTGAGCGTCGACGATTTGGGCCAGGGGGAAGGTTCTGTCGATGCGCGGGCGGAAGGCGCCGGAGGCGAGATGGCCGATGACGTACTGTTTGGCGGTCGCGAAGGCGGCGGGGTCGGCGACGACTTCGAAAAGCGTGTAGCCCTTGATGGTGAGGTGCTTGCCGAGCGCGGCGAAAAGCGGGTAGGGTGTTGGGCCGGCGGCGAGGGCGCCATATTCGAAAATAATGCCGTTCGGGGCGGCGGCGGCGGCGATGGCTTCGAGGCCCTTGCCACCGACGGGATCGAAGGCGATGCGGGTGCCTTTGCCGGACGTAATTTCGCCGACGCGGGCAGCCAGGTCTTCCTCTTCGGTGGCGATGACGTGGTCGGCGCCGAGCGCGAGCAGTTCCGCCTTCTTGCGCGAGGTGCGGGTGGTGGCGATGCTGATGGCGCCTTCGGCTTTGGCGATGTCAATGGCGGCGATACCGACGCTGCTGCTGGCGGCGGCGATGAGCACGTAATCGCCTTTGGTGAGATGGCCCTGGTGGATAAGGGCGCCGTAGGCGGTGAGATATTGCATCCAAATGCTGGTGCCTTGCTGGTAAGAGAGGCTGTCGGGGTACTCGGCGATAGCGCCCACGGGCACGATGGCGACTTCGCCATAGACGCCATACTGGTCGGCCGGAAAAGCGGGGATGGTGCTGACCGTCTTGCCGAGCCAAGCCGCGTCGACGCCGGGGCCGACGGCTTCGACGATTCCGGAAGCTTCGTAACCGAGCTTGGAGGGAAGCTTAGGCTGCGCGAGATAGCGGCCCAGGCGGAACATGACCTCGGCGCGGTTGAGGCCGATGGCCTTCACGCGGAGACGAACCTCGCCGGCGGCAGGCTCGGGCAGGGGGAGTTCGTCCAATTGGAGAACTTCGGGGCCTCCGGTCTTGTGGAAGCGAACGATCTTCACAGTGGCTGGAACTTCGGTTGGCATGGGCGCACCTTTCTATTGATTTCGATGCAGACGGGGGCGAATAGGATGCATCCACACGAAGCCCCCATTTCGCTACCCGACGCCCGTGGCGCTCGAGGAAACTGGCCGTTCAACTGACGCCAGGCCGAGCGCTGGCGTGACGGATGGCGTGGATCAAGTGGCGGAAGCTGCGAGATCCTGTCTGGTCCAAATCCAGATGGGGCGCAATCGCTCGGGAACCCGCAACCTTCCGATACTTCCTGTTGGTCAACTTCTCCAATTCCAGCGATGGAGATTGCATCTGGTCGGGATCGCGAAACTTCGCCTTGTCTTGCTTGAGGGCGAGGCCGGGGATTCGAAGCCCAGATTCCACAGCACGCAAGTCTCCCAAATAGAAAGCCTCCAACTCCCGGCACGCGATGCGGATGACCGCATCCGGACGACCGGCCTTCTTGCAGAGAGCGACGAGGGAACGCTTCACCTTCCGGCAGTCCTCCCGGTCCTGATCGCGCAGTACGATGAATCGGGCCTTACGATTTAGGTACCCCTTCAGCTTTCCTTCGAGCTGCCTGTCCAGATCTCGCTTCCCCTCAAACACGATGAACCGGGTCTCGATGGAGTTCGCGGCGGGAATCAATCGGGGAAGCAGTCCCGTTAACAACGCTTTGGCCGATTCCTCTTCGAGAAAGAATACCAACTCCGTCATGCCGGATTCGCCCCAGTAAAGAACCCTTGTTTCCAGAGATAGCCCATCTTGTCGCCTTCGTCCATGTACTTCACGATCTGGCGGTCGTCCGCGGCACGGCGGATTTGTGTGACTCCCTCGGCCTTGACCAGCCAGTAAACCTCCTCGATCCGGATCGCATTGAGGAGATCTGGGGAGTGGGTAGACACCATGACCTGACCGCCTCGCCGCGAGTAGTCGCGGAACTCCTCGGCAAGTTCGCCCATCAGCGTCGGATACAACTGGTTCTCGGGCTCTTCGATGCAGAGAAGCGGATGGGGCTTGGGATCGTGGAGCAGAACTAGGTATGCGAACATCTTGATGGTGCCGTCCGAAACGTAGCGGTCCAGAAATGGCGTCTTGAACGTTCCATCGCGGAAGCGAAGGATGAGATAGCCATCCTGGGTGAGTTCCGGCTCGACGCCGCTAATGCCCGGGACGCGCTGCTGCATGCGGCTCAGGATCTCATTGAATACGTCGCGGTGGCTCTCGTACAGGTATTGGGCGACACGGGGAAGGTTCTCGCCCGTCTCCGAAAGGTGTTCCATTACGCCAGTGGCTTCCTTGCGGCCGCGCGCGGCGCTGATGTGGAAGTCCGACACATGCCAGTTCTCCAGAAGTTGACGCAGAGCGCTGGCCGCCTTGAAACGTTGGAACTGGCCCAAGCCCTTGATGGCCAGGATGTCAGCGGATTCGAGTACCTGTTCCTCCCGATTTAGATCCTCATCGGGCTTGCGGAAATCCTCCTCGTTCGTGATCGCATACCCCGAGCCTCGACTGAAGTCCAGGAAGTGATAGGGCGCGCCGTATGAACCGCGCTTATAGCTGAGAAACTCCCGGACCACAATCGGGCGCCCCTGCTCCAGGCCGATTTCCAAATGGTAGGTGACGAGCCGTGAAAACTTGGCAATGGGCATTCGAACTTGAAGCTCGACTAAAATGGGCTCGTTTTCGTGCCCCCTGGTCACAACCTCGGGAAACCGTCCTCGGGAATCCAGAGCTTGGCGAACGTTGCCTGTGAGTGCATCCCGCAGGAATCCAAACACATCGAACAGCGTGGTCTTACCCGTGCCGTTGGCGCCGACTAGAACCATGAAGCTCGGGATGTCCCGGAGCTGAACGTTCTGAAGAGCCCTGAAATTGCGGATCGTGACGGATTTCAGTTCCATGAGGCGTCGTCGTCCATTTGCCTAATGTAGCGCATGGGATGACGCATCGCACTGGCTGTCGCCCATCGACCAGTAGACCGCTGCGATTCGCCTTCCGCAAGCCGTCCCGCAACAGAGCCATCAACAGCGATCCCTTTCGCAGGCATATTGCTCGTTTGCAATCAACCATTCACGGTTATGTAACGGAACTGAAACAATTTAGGTGCTGCGGCAAGGTGCAAGCGGCCTAAAATAGGTTATATATGATGCGACAAGCCGCTGTTGCCGACCGGGTCGAGCAGCGCCGAACCCGAATCAAGATTCTGAACGGTCCCGCGATGATATGCGATGCCGAAGGCTGCTACGCAAAAGCCGCATATCTGTTTCGCGAGGAAGACGGGCCCATCGCGGCGCTCTGCGGCGCTCACGCGCACGATTCCGCGTCGCGGGCCGGCATTCCATTGCCGACGTCGAAGATCACCATCCTCCGCGCCATGCCGTTGGGAGCGATGGGCGCTCGGCGGGTTTCGTAGGCTGGAAGCCGCGAGATACTGTTTCGCTTCGATACCGCTTCCTTCGGTCGCGGCTCCAGGCGGAGCTTTGGGCACGCAGGCGTCATTCGCTATCTTCACCTGACGAGCGACTGCGGTCTCCGACCGTGTGCATACTTCGTTGTGCTGCGATACGGCTCCCTCACTTATCTTCTACAGTTAGCGGCTTCCGATATCCGCAGCTCACTGAGTCCACAAGAGCGATTCTCGCCCGCGCACAAATCCCCAGTGGCAGCGCAATATCGCCAACGCGTGAAGAGTCCTCGTGAGTATGGTGGTAGGCATGGTGCTGGACCCGAACGGCAATCCAGTCTGCAGCGAAATCTGGCTGGGTAACACGGCCGGCGCGACAGGTCTCTTGCCGCCACCAACGGCGGTGCGGACAAGGTGGCCGAATGGAGCCGGATATTGCTGGCGCCGGGGATGCACCATTGCACCGGAATCGGTTATCTCGACCGGACAGGCATTTCCGGGACGAAGCCGCCCGCTGTGCGCGAATCCCAAACACGCCCAGTACAGCGGCCAGGAAGACCCGAACGACGCTCGAAATTCAAAGTGTCAATAAGGGCAGCCCGGCAGGCGCGCACAACCCGGACATTCGATCTCTCGGCGTCTTCGCCCCAACGCCGGCGTGCGCGGGCCCGCCCAACCTTCGCGGTTCGCGCGGATTTCCAGCCGAAATCCGCAGTGAACGCGCCGCAGGCGCCTGCGGATCAATAGAGGAATTCCCGGGTGCCGACGTTTACGAGCCAGACACCGTCGGTTGCTGGAACTCCAACGAGTTCAACAAGGCCAGAAGTTGGCTGGCACGGATTGGCTTGGAGAGGAAAGCGTCCATGCCGGCGGCGGTGCAGATACCCCGATCCTCATCCATTGCGTTGGCTGTGAGCGCGACGATCGGCACATGCGCGCCGGTGTGCTCTTCCCGCCGGCGAATCTGCCGGGTGGCCGCGAGGCCGTCCAGCACCGGCATCTGCACGTCCATCAGGACCGCATCGAATCGATCGTGCGCTGCAGCCTCGACGGCTTCCCGCCCGTTCACGACCACGACCACCTGGTGCCCCTGTCTTTCGAGGACACGGGTCGCCAGCAACTGGTTTACGGGGTTGTCCTCAGCCAACAGCAATCTAAGCTGCCGGGTCGGCCCCGCACGCGCAGGCTCGGCTTGTGAGGGGATCTGCGAGGCGCTCGGATCGTCCGCCAAGGCGAAGGTTGCGGTGAAGTGGAATGCGCTTCCTTTGCCGCTTTCGCTCTCGGCCCAAACACGGCCGTTCATCATGGTGACGAGCCGGCGTGTGATGGCCAGACCGAGACCTGTGCCGCCATACTTGCGCGCCACGGAATTGTCGGCCTGCTCGAAGGCCTCGAAAATGGCCGCCAGCTTGTCGGAATCGATGCCGATGCCCGTATCGCGAACCGAAAAGCAGAGCGTGACACTGCCTGTCTCGTCCAGCGCTGCCTCCGCGGGACCGTGACACTGCACGTGAATGGCGATGTTTCCGATCTCGGTGAATTTCATCGCGTTCCCGGTCAGGTTCAATAGCACCTGGTTCAGGCGGCCGCTGTCGCCCACGATTCCGTCCGGAACCGACGGGTCGACATCGAGCGAAAGGGCCAAACCCTTCTGGCGGGCGCCGATCGCGAAAACGGCCGTGGCGCGGTTCAGAAACTCGCGGAGTTGGAAGGGGGCCGGATCGAGTTTCATGCGGCCCGCCTCGATTTTCGAAAGATCGAGGATATCGTTGATCACGGTCATCAGCGACCAGCCGCACTGCTTGACCAGACCCAGATAGTGGCGCCGTTCGTTTTCCTCTTCGGTTTCCATCGCCAGTTCGGACATGCCGAGAATCCCGTGCAGGGGGGTGCGAATCTCATGGCTCATGTTGGCGAGGAAATCGGATTTCGCGCGGTTGGCGGCTTCCGCCGCCTCTTTGAGCGCCGCCGTTTCCTCGAGTTGCCGCCGGATAGTCCGTGTGTGCCGCTTGAGCCGTGCGCGCAGAACGGCCACCCAGCACAGGACCGCCAGCGTCACCATAAACACGGCCCCAAGCACCAGCAGCGCATGAGCGGCAGACCACCATGATGGGCCGCTCAGCAAGACTACATCCCGTGGCGACCGGAGCAGGATCTGGAACGATTTCGGGCGTTCGCCACCCGTACCCGCGGTTTGTTTCTCGTCCACGAACTCGACCGAGCAGACTCCTGTGACCCTAAGAATCGAGCCTGGCTTCCAAAGCGTCTCATCGTGCGGGAAGTTCCGAGGCAGAACGACCGGGAAAATGAGATTGGCCGACGACAGCACCAGGGCCCGTTCGTCGGTGGAACGATTCTGCCCGATCAGCCGCCCGTCGATACGGAGGAGCATATGATCGAATTCCGCTCCGAATGCCTGCTTGGCGGTGATGCTGCGAGGGACCGGCGGGTCACCGCGGCCCGCCCGCCGGAATGTTGCATCATACAGCGCCGACGAATCCCCATTGGACGGGAACCCCACCACGTCGACCAGATCGCCCGTTTCAAGCTGCGACGACTGAGCGGTCTGAACGCATAAGCCGACGCCTTGATCCTCGATGCACAATGTCCTGGCGGGCCAGTACAGCGTCACGTTACCGCGCACGTGGACCCGGTGAAGATAGGTAAACCTGGGTGCCACCCGCAGCACGCTGGCCGCTGGAACCGTGGCCAATGCGAACGGATCCGGCGGTCCGGCCTCCACGGTTTCCACCTGGGTCAAGGTCTGGAAGAATACGCGGCCGCCGACAATCATCCGGTTCCCGATATACCGCGGCGCGGCAACGCCCCGGATGCGGACTTCCACGTCCAGAAAGCGCCCATAATCGGCACCCGGCTCCCGCACGGTGGTCGCCTCCACCAGGCTGCCACCGTTATCGATATCGAGCGTGACGTTCTGGCCGATTTCGCGCACGCGGCGAACCAGCCCCTCGATCTCCACCGGCCTGCAGTCGTACGTCCCGGTGTGCAATTGGGCAGAACCGATGCTGGAGGCCTCAGGCAATTTCCGATACGTACCGGTCACTCGGACAACGGCGTGCTCGACAATCGATGCGTATTCTCCCGGACCGCTGACACCATCGATGTCGATCTCCGATCCGGGGCGGATCGGAAGCACCGGCCGAAACGGCGGTGCCGCGAAGACACATCCGGTTGCATCGCACACAAACAGGAGTCCCTTGTCGTGCGAGAGGTACGGATCATAGTAGGTGACCGTGGCACGAAAGCGCACGGGCACGCCACGTTTCGCTTCCTCCGTCGGGAGAGTATGGAGCTGGTACGCGCTGGTGACGACACGCGGCCGGTCCGGCAACGGCTGCGCCGCCGCGATACCGAATGGAATCAATGACCAAGCGGCCGCGCAGAACCGCACGAACTGGACCTTGGGTTCGCGTCGCACAATGGACTTATCGTCCGTACGCGTCGCACAAATAGTCCCTTAGTAAGTGGTTGCTGGAACGCTGCGAGGTGCCGCAAATCACCCCAGCCATTCTCTTTGATCCACACACCCGCCTGGTGGACTGGACCCCAACCCCGACGCGCTCGGGCTAGTGCCCATCGGGTTGCGAGCGGAGGTTCTGGCTGAAGAACTTCATCACATGATTCTGGAAGCGGTCGGCCACGGCGCTGGTGTGCGTACCGGGATAGATTTCGAAGCTATTCGCGATTCCATATTTGTCGAAGACGTCGTGCAGTTTGGCGGCATCGATGCGTAGGCCGTCCTGATCGCCGACGTCCATGGCGATGGCGCGATACTGCTTGAGATTCCCGATGCACTGATCGACGAACGCGAGCGGCGCGTTCGCCGCCCATTTGGCAAGAATGTCCGGCTGGGGAACGCCATCCTTCACGGCCAAGTCGAGATAGAGCGGCGGATTCTTCGGATCGGGCGACCAGGCCGCCGCCGTGGCGAGCTGAGCCCGCGCAAAGAACGGGAGCTTGGCGGAATCTTCAGGCGTCTTCACCGCTTCCACGGCCTTATCGATCTCCGGATTCGCGGGCCCGGCCGGCCGGGCAGACATGCAGCACGGACTCATGATGTACAGGCTCCCGAACACCTCCGGATGCTTCATGCCGATGCGGGAGGCACCGTAGCCGCCCATCGAATGACCTACCAGGCCGCGGCTCGTCCGCTCCGGAATCGTCCGGTAGTGCGCATCGATATACTCGACCACATCGTGAGAAATGAATCTCTCGAAGTCCCCGGTGGTCACCGAGCTCGAATACATCGACCCGTTGTGGACCGTCTTCGAATCCGGCAGCACGACGATCATTTCCTTGGCGCCCTGGGCGAAGGCGCCTTCAACGGTCTGCGGGACATGGATCTCATGCGTCCACTGCTCGGCGCCAATCGAATAGCCGTGCAGCGCATACACGACAGGGTACCGGCGATGCTGCTCACCAGCGTAGCTGGGCGGCAGCAAAACGATCACATCGCGATCGACGGCATCTCCTTCCAGGTTGCCTTCGAGCGCGGCGCCGTGGATTTTGATGTGCTCCACCGAAACCGGCTTCGCCCCCGGAACCACCGGCGGCACAATGGTCTCAACCTGAGCCCGGAGCATGGGCGCGAGTGAAACGGCCAAGCCCAGCACCACTGTCCGATACAACTTCGTAGTCTTCATCGTTGTCCTCATTCAAACTTCGGAATTTGTATGCATTAGTTCCGTTGCAATAGAAGCTACTGTAGCGGGTACGAATAGATGTTGACGCTGAACGGCGGCACCTCGATCGTATCCGGAATGGCACCAAGCGTACGGCCTTCCACTGAGAGCTCCGGCTTCTTGCCAACCGCGACGATCGCATCGAGCGAGGAGGGCGCCATCTGCCACATCTGGCCCGCGTTCGCGAGCTTCGCGCCGTTGATAGACAACTTGAAGCTTTGCCTGGAATCCGATGGATTCAGCACGGCGAACGTCAGGGTCTTCCGGTCTTCGCTGAGCGCCGCGCTCACATCGAGCGGATANNTTGGGCTGCGGCGAGTCGCCGGAGACTTCGACCGGAATGACGCCGAAGTGATCGCGGTACATCCGGAACAGGAGGCCCGTTGGATTCAAGACAGCCTCCGTCCTCGACTCGCTCATCATGGCCGTGGCGAAAGTGAAAGCGCCGAGTTGAAAGAGATCCGAGTGGCGGAACATCTCGTGAAAGGCCCAGGCATAGGCGGGAATCACCTTGTAAGAGTTGGGTCCCCCACCCATGTAAGCCCATTCGTCGATGGCGATCGGGACCGGCTTCGCCTTCAGCCCGGGAATGCGCTTCAGGTACTCCTGGTAGTGCTCGTACTTCACGCGAACCTGCGTCGCGGGCGCACGCTCCCATTCGATCAGCGTCTGGGGACCGATATTGACCTTCTTCTCCAGCTTCAAATCGGTGTGCATGTCACTCGAGGAATAGTAGTGCTCGCTGAGCATGTCGATGTTGTTCAGGCAGTGGGCGAGCATGTGGCCGCTCCAGTCCGCCGTCGAGAGATAATCCGGGACAAACTTGCCGCCGATGCGTTTGGACTGATTGGCGCCGGTCATGACATCGGGCATCGCTCCGCCGGCAATCAGCGTGATCGACGGATCCACCTCCCGCATGGCCTGGGCGAACATATCGTGCTTCAGCTCGAATTGCTCGGTCGACATGGCGCCCATCTGGTAGTCGCCCCAGGGCTCATTGCCAATGCCCCATAACTTGACGTTATACGGCTGCGGGTGGCCGTTCGCGGCGCGCCACTTACCCATCGGCGTGGTGACTGCGCCGTTGGTATATTCGACCAGTTCCTTTGCGGACCAAGCGTCGCCAAAGCCGGCATTGACCGTGATGTAAGGATCCACCCCGAGCAGGCGGCAGAGCGTGAGGAACTCGTCGGTGCCCACATCGTTCGGTTGCACGGCATGCCAGACCGGATCGTAGATGGACGGGCGCTTGTCCGGATCGCCGACCGCATTGCGCCACTCGTGGGCGGAGACGAAGTTGCCGCCGGGGAATCGATAGACGCCGGAGTGCAACTGCTTGAGCGCGGCAATCACTTCCGCGCGGAAGCCCTCGATGTTGTCGGCCGGCATGAGCGAGACCGCGCCGATGTGAAACGAGCCTGCGCCGGTTCCGGCGATTTCGAGCTGCGCATCGTCGCTGTCGCCCTGGGCCAGGAACTTCAGTGGGAACGTCTGGTACGCGGAGCCGAGGGTGCCAATGGTCAACGTCTGACGCTCACCCGCGTCGCTGCCCCACGCCAGAGTCACCTTCACGACCGCGCCCGGGCCGCCGGCGAGCACGATGCGACCCGTGTACGCCTTGCCCTTTCGCACGGCGAGACCGGTCTGCCGGACTCCATGTGCCTCGGCGCCGCCGAGCTCGATCCTTGGCGCGTGATCGCCGGTGTACGGGTCTTTCGCGTCCATCGTCACTACTGCGTCGCCGCCAACCGGCGCCCAATGGCGGAGCGGCGCGCGGCGCCTCCACGCCGGACCGGCGGGCTGCTCGGGCGGTTTCGAGGTCACCGGATCGAAAAGCTTCCGGTCTGCCAGCATCTCGGCCCAGACGTTCTCGTTGACGATGTTCCCGCCGTGCTCCAGGAACTGCCCATAGAGGTACTTAGAGATCGGCGCGCCGGGCTTCGACGCATCGATGCCCACCTGGACGGGGCGAGTCTGGGCGAAAAGAAGCGGTGAAAGGAACAGTGACGCGAGCAGAAGTACTCGCGCAGCATTCATTGGAACTCGGCATACGAGGCGCATAGAATGACCCTCCATCAAATAGACCCGGACACGGCGCCGCGGTTCTGTGAATGAGGTGCGCCGAGACCGGTTGAACCCGACACGTGCCAGTTACCGTTACTGCTCGACGGAGACCACCGTTACCGACTTCGGTTCCACTTGCAGGACCAGCTTGCCACCCTGCACCTGAACCGGCAGCGGTTTCGGCTCCACGACATGCGGCGCATCGAAGGTGTTAATGCTGCTGACCGCTGGTGCGGTCAGTGTCTGCGCCTTGGCCGATTTCGCCATGATGCCGGTTAGTGCGGCTTCAATCCCGACCGGCTTCTCGGGATCGAGGTTGGTGATTTCGATCCACAGCTTGCCGGATCGATCCCGCGCGGCGACGGCGTCGAGACGCGGCAGAGTAACGTCGCCCTGTTTGTATGTGCCGGCGTCGAAGGCGACCGGGACAAACGTGGCGTCCTGGAACGGCACATACAGCTCGAAGACGTAATAGGTCGGAGTAAGAACCATCTTCTCCTTGTCCGTCAGGATCATCGATTGCAGCACGTTGATCATCTGGGCGATGTTCGCCATGCGCACGCGGTCGGCATGCCGCGCGAAGATGTTCAGGTTCAGCGATGCCAGAATCGCATCTCTCAGGCTGTTCTGCTGGATGAGAAAATCCTTGTTCGTGCCGGGCAGCGCCACATGCCACGCGCCCCATTCGTCCACCACCAGCGCGATCTTCTTCTCCGGGTCGTACTTGTCCATGACCGTCTCCTGCTTGCGCAGAAACTCATCCATGAACAGCGTGGACTTCAGCGTCTTGCCGTATTCGTCGACGCCGAAGCCGATCGAAGGCGTGGAGGGCGGCCATCCGTTGGGCGTCGTATACCAGTGCAGCGATAGGCCGTCCATATTCCAGGTCCAGTCGTGATGCTGCCAAGCCTTCATGATAGTCTCGGTCCACTCCGTCTCGGCAACGCCCGGGCCGACGGCAATCTTGAGCATCTGGTTTGCGTCCCGCTGGGAAGGATTGTCGTTCCTGACGAAGTGGCTGTAGACCTTGAGTTGACTCAGATACTGGTCCGCCGTCATGTCGCCGCCGCAGCCCCAACTCTCGTTGCCTATGCCCAGGAAGTCGATCTTGTAAGGGGCGGGGTGGCCATTGGCGACGCGCTCCTTCGCCAGCGCCGTGGGCTGCGCGGCGGTCATGTATTCCAGCCATTCGGCCGCTTCCTGCGGAGTCCCGGATGCGACGTTGAGCGAGACGTAGGCTTGGCTGCCGATCTGCTGCAGAAAGTCCATGAACTCGTCGGTGCCGAAGCTGTTGGTGTCGACCACGCCGCCCCATGCGGAGTTGAGCGTCGCCGGCCGCTGTCCGGCTGGGCCGACTCCTTTGCGCCAATGGTACTCGTCGGCAAAGCAACCGCCCGGCCAACGGACATTAGGCACCTGCAATGCTCGAAGCGCAGTCACGACGTCGTTGCGTATCCCGCGCGTGTTCGGAATCGGGGAATCCGGGCCGACCCAGATGCCCTCGTTAAGGCCATGTCCGAGATTCTCCGCGAACTGGCCGAAGACGTTGCGGTCGATCTTCGCTCCGGCCTTGGATGCATCGATGGACAAGTGAGCCGTGTCCGCAGCCTTGATCGGAACAATCAAGATCGCAGCCGTGAAACCCAAACCGAGCAGCAGCCTACGCATCGCAAGTTCCTCCTTAGGAGCAAGAGCGGTGTTTTGTTGAACGGCCGAAGGAAGACGCGGCACAGACCCGCCGCGTACTACAACCGCCAGTTCTCAAGTCCGCTCCTGGAACTCTTGAGGATAGCGACTAGACGCAACACGCGACAAGACAAATAAATCGTTAGATTCGTATCTAGTTTGTCGATAGATTCCCGGCCGCGTGGAACCGGTCCCAAATCGCATCGAAGGGCGCGCCTGGTCAAATCGTCTCCGGTTCGCGGTTCATCCCGAGCAACTCCGCCAGGGCATTGGCCTCGGAGCTGCTGAAGCTCAAGTCTCTGCAGACGAGATTCAGCCGGACGCCCCGGGTCTGGCCGGCAGGCAGAGGAAGTTGCACGAAATCGCCCCTGTCGATTTCGGACTGAATGCGATACTTCGGGAGCCAGCCGAAGCAAAGGCCGCTCCGCACGGCTGCGATCGACGATTCGATCGTTCCCACGGGAAGAACGCGCTGGGCGGGATGCCGCGGCTGGTATTTCAGGCTCCCGGATGCAGCGCCTTCGATGGTCACAAGCATGTGCTGCATCAGATCCGAGCGCGAGAGCCTGCGCCGGATTGAGAGGAGAGGATGACCGCGCCGCACGACTGCAATCATTCCGATCACGAGGATGGGCTTGACAAATATCTCGCGCGACACCAAGCCAGTCACGCAGAGTTGAGCGTCGTGGAGCGAAAACTCCGAGTCCGCGGAAAGAAACGCGCCCTGCCGAAGCTCCGGCTTCACATGGGGAAAACTGTGCGAGAAAGCAGCCAGAGCGGTGAACAGGCGGTCTTCGGGAAAGATGCTGTCCACGGAAAGCCTCACCTCCGAGGCGCCACCCGACGCCATCAAACGGGCGCGCTGCTCGATCCGATGAAACCCCGCCAAATGGGGCTCCGCATCAGCCAGGAGCACCCGCCCCACCTCAGTCAACTGCGCTTTCCTTCCCTGGATCTCAAATAGCCGGACACCCAGTTGGTCCTGCAGGCGTCCGATGGCGTAGCTGATCGTCGATTGAGAGCGATTGAGCTTCTCGGCGGCAGGCGCAAATCCGCCCAATTGCACCACGGTCCGGAGGATCTCCCAGGCGTCTAGGGTCGTGTCCATGATGTCAGAATACATCGAATAAATCGATGTAGCCAGTCAAGAAATGCGACTATTCTTCGAGAATTCCCATCGAGTACCATTCCAGTGATCGGGAAAGTCGGTTCCGGCGCGGTAGACTGTGTGCGCCGGAAGACGATTCCTGGCGACGCGCTAGACCCCGATTGGGCCCGCAGTTCGGACTTTTCTCTCCGCGGTGGGCCTTCCCGGGGTGGGACTCGGGATAGAGGTGGTTTGATGAAGAGGCTTGGAATCGCAATAGTTCTGCTGTCGGGCTTCTGCTGTGCACAGAACCCCGGCGGGTTTGAGCCCGCGTCCACCAATGTGTGGGGCGCGGCGTATCCGCGCGTCGACGCCGCCGGCCGGGCCGAATTCCGGGTGAAGGCCCCGGGCGCCACCAAGGTCCAGGTGAACTTCTGGAGCAGCCCTAAGTTGGATATGGAGAAGCAGCCGGACGGCTTCTGGACGGCGACCTCCGCGCCGCTGGTGCCGGGCTTCCATTACTACACTCTGTCGATCGACGGCGCGGAATTTAGCGATCCCGGAAGCCATTCCTACTTCGGCGGAAGCAAAGACGCCAGCGGGATCGAAATCCCCGAGCCTGGGTCGACGTACTATCTCGCACAGGATATTCCCCATGGTGACGTGCGAGAGGTCTGGTATTTCTCGAAGGTAACGGGAAGCTGGAGACACGCTCTGGTCTATACACCGCCGAACTACGATACTCAGCCCAGCCTGCGGTATCCGGTACTCTACCTGCAGCACGGCGGCGGCGAAGATGAGACCGGCTGGATCAGGCAGGCTCATGCAAACTTCATCCTCGACAATCTAATCGCGGACAAAAGCTCGAAGCCGATGATCGTCGTGATGGCTTACGGCTATGCACGGCGTGCCGGGCATCCCGATCCGGATCTGGCGGGGAAGCCCTTCGGATCGCCGGAGGCGATGAAAGCCATGCAGGAGTTGGCGGCCGCCTTTGAAGACGATATGACCCAGGTGCTCATCCCCTACATCGATGCGAAGTTCAGGACCATCGCCGACCGCGATCATCGGGCCATGGCCGGTCTTTCGATGGGAGGAATGCAGACCTTCCAGGTCACCTTCGATCACCTCGATCTCTTCTCCTACATTGGCGGATTCAGCGGGGCGGCAGGGCCGCTGGTTCTTGGCAACGAAAAGCTGGACGCGAAGACCGCCTTCAATGGCGCTCTTGCCGATCCCGCGGCATTTTCGAAGCGAGTACACCTGCTGTGGATTGGCGTCGGCACCGAGGAGCCCGCCATGATGCATGCAGGTCTTGTAAGACTGCATACTTCGCTGGCGGACGCGAACGTGAAGCACGTCTTCTACGAATCGCCAGGCACGTCGCATGAGTGGCAGACGTGGCGTCGCGATCTGAAAGACTTCGCGCCAAGACTCTTTCAGGATGGCGCTTCGAAGCCATGACTCCTTCGCCGCGTCCGTGCCGAACCACCGTGGTACTAATAAGAGAAGAATGCGAACAGCCGGCTTCCGAGGTCCGACCGCGATAATCGCTCTTACGGGCCAGCCCCCGCGGCGTTGCGAGTGAGATACCAATGTCGCCGCGCCTGTCGCCAGGCACATTCCATGCACTGGGGTGATCGGTTGTCCGGTAGAAGGGAACTCGGAATCATGGTTTTCAAAGTCATTCGTCTTGTTGTTGCCGCAATTGGCATCCTGCTTCCGCTCAATGGCATTGCTGCGCCCCAGGGCACCCCGGCGCCAGCGGCCAGGCCCCTTCCATTCCTCAGCCCGCTGTTCGGCGACAACATGGTCCTGCAGCGTGGAAAGCCGAATGCGATCTGGGGTTGGTCGGAACCGGGCGACCATATACAGATAACCATCGGAGAGCAGACGGCATCTGCCATCGCCGGAGCCGACCGCCGCTGGCAAGCGCGGATTCAACCTCCTCCCGCGGGCGGCCCCTATGTCGTCAAGATCACCGGCCGTGAGACTGTGGAGCTGCACAACGTCCTGGTCGGCGACGTCTGGCTGTGCGGCGGCCAGTCCAATATGCAACTCCCGCTCCGATTCGCGCGAGACGGTGCGGAAGAGGCCAAGGCGGCCAACTACCCGGACATCCGGTTTTTCTCAGTGGCGGGACATCCTGCCTACCGGCATAGCGATGTTATCGAAGGAACCTGGAGGGTTCTCTCTCCGGAGACTGCGGACTGGGTCTCAGCGGTCGGGTATTACTTCGCTCGCAAGCTCCAGCATGAGATCCATGTTCCCATTGGCCTGGTCGTGGATGCGCTGGGCGGAACACCCGCGGAGGCCTGGACCAGCGCGGACGCTCTCCGCCCTCTCCATGATTTCGATGTTCCGGTGGCCGAAGTCCGGAGACTGGCCGCAACTGGCGCGCCCGAGTACGGGAACTATGTGATGCACTGGTATGACGAGTATGACATCGGGCTCAAAGGAAACTGGGCTGCTCCGGAAATGGACGACACGAACTGGAAGCCCGTTGCCATTCCCGGCGGGTTCGCTGAATTGGGCGTGCCAGACACTCCGGCCGTAGCTTGGTTCAGGAAGGAGATTGTTCTGCCGGACCCGCTGCCGGAAGGGCGCGCCATGTTGTTCCTCGGCTCAGTGGAGCGGATGGACACGGCGTTCGTCAACGGGAAACTGGTCGGTGCCAACGCATGGGTGGAGAACCCGCGCGTCTATCCTCTCGGTGAAGGACTGCTGAAGCCGGGACGAAACGTCCTTGCGATTCGCGTGCTGAAGACAAAGCCGGACGGCGGATTCCTCGGCAAGCCGGCCGAACTGCGTCTGGTGCTGGGTGACAAGTCGATCATCCCACTGGCGGGGGCGTGGAAGGGCCAACTCAGCCTGGATGCCCGTCCCCCGCGTTTCCTGCCCATCGCCTACGAGAATTGGCCGGTCATGCCGGCCGTTTTGTACGAAGGAATGCTTGCGCCCATCGCGCCGCTCTCGATCACGGGCGCGCTGTGGTACCAGGGCGAACAGAACTCGGCAAGAGGTTATCAGTACCGCAGAATCCTTCCAGTGATGATCGCAGACTGGCGCAGGCTCTTCGGGCAAAGCGATTTTCCTTTTTACATTGTCAGCCTGCCGGCATTCAAGCCGCGCAGTGCAACGCCCGTGGACGACCCATGGGCCGAAACGCGCGAATCACAAGCGCTCACCGCTGCCAGCGTTTCTAATTCCTGCCTGGCCGTCACTATCGACACAGGCGATCCGGATAACATCCATGCCAAGGACAAACAGCCCGTAGGTGAGCGTCTTGCTCTATGCGCGTTGGCGAAACACTACGGCAAGAACGTGGTCTATTCGGGTCCGACTCTGGCGTCGGTCGATCGACTTCCAGGCGCGATCCGCTTGCACTTTGCGAACGCCGATGGTGGTCTGGTGATGAGAGGGACAAAGCTCGAAGAGTTCACTGTTGCCGGAGAGGACCGGAAATGGTACTGGGCCGACGCGCACATCGAGGGCGATACCGTGCTTGTCTCATCCCCCTCGGTCGCGAATCCCAAAGAGGTTCGTTATGCCTGGCAGTCGAATCCGGCGGCGACATTATTCAACGGGGCCGGATTACCAGCCGGTCCCTTCCGGACCGATACCTGGCCCGGCATCACAGAAAGTCAGAGACCTTACTGACAGCGTGGACAAGATGAGAACGAACCGAATCATAAGACTGAGCGCGCTGGCAGGCGTCACAATCCTACTCGCACCCTCCGATCATCGGGGGCAGACGGCTTCGCAACGCACGCGAGAGGCGCTGTGGTACCGGACTCCCGCTCCCATCTGGGATCATGCTCTTCCCGTGGGAAACGGCCGCCTGGGCGCCATGGTCTTTGGCGGAGCAAACTCCGGCCGCAACAATGGAGACCTGCAGGCGTCTCCTCGGAATGTTCCTTTGTTGGACGGGTCGCAGACCTCGGGCGCCGACGAACACCTGCAACTGAACGAGACCTCTGTGTGGCAGGGCAGCCGTGCGAACCGCCTGAATCCGCGGGCGCACGAAGCCGTGCCCGCGATCCGAAAACTCCTGCTCGACTCGCAAGGGCTGGATGGCGATAAGATTTCAGCCGCGGAGAGACTCGCCGAGGACGGCATGATCGGCATCCCTCCGGCAATGCCCAGCTACAGCACTTTGGGCGACCTGTATCTGCGCTCTTCAAACAAAGGAACTGTCAGCGATTACCGCCGCCGGCTTGAACTGGAAGCAGGCGTCGTCCGGATCACTTACACCATGAGTGGCGTGCACTACACTCGCGAGGCATTCGCGTCTGTCCCCGACGAAGTGATTGTCATGCGTCTCGCCGCCGACAGAAAAGGCGCCATCGGCTACCGGCTCAGCATGGACCGGCCCACGGACTTCACCGTCCGCGCCCGCGGACAGAACACTCTCGTCTTGCGTGAGGGCCCGGAGCATAAGGACGAAATAAGGTTTGCCGGGGAAGTGCTCGTGTTGCCGATTGGCGGCACTGTTCATTCGGAAAACTCCGAGCTTGTGATCGCCGATGCCGATTCCGTTACGATTCTGATCGCGGCAGCCACCGACTTCAAAGGCGGACCATTCTCCGGCGGCGATCCCGAAGCAAAATGCGAACGCGACCTGACGCAGGCGCGGACACGCACCGCTGAGCAGATTCTCGCCCGGCAAGAGGCCGTGTACGGACCGATGTACCGTACTATGTCTCTCCATCTTGGAGCGGCGTCCGGCACAAACGAAGACCTTCCTACGGATGAGAGAGTCAAGCGCGTGAGTGACGGCGCCGACGATCTCGGCTTACAGAATCTCTACTTTCAGTTCGCTCGCTACCTGCTCATTAGTTCCTCGCGTCCGGACGGCCTTCCCGCGAATCTACAGGGAATCTGGGCCGGTGGCATTGACAATCCTTGGGGCTCGAAGTGGACCATTAACATCAACACCGAGATGAATTACTGGCTCGCGGAACCCGCCGGGCTGGGGGAGACCACTTTACCCCTGATCAACCTGATCGATATGGTTCGCGCGCGCGCGAGCGGAACAGGTACCCAGGTGGCGCAGAACTACTATGGCGCGCGGGGCTTTGTCATTCATCACAACACGGACCTTTGGGGGGACGCCGAACCGATTGACGGGTATCACTGGGGCATCTGGCCGATGGGCGGCGCGTGGCTATCGCTCGCAGCGTGGGATCACTATGCGTTCACGCTGGATAGAGAGTTCCTGCGCGAACGAACATGGCCGATTCTGCACGATGCTTCTCAGTTCTTTCTCGATTACCTGATGGACGACGGCACGGGCCATCTGGTGACCGGGCCGTCGATCTCACCGGAGAACAGATATCGCTTGGCGGATGGAACCGAACACTCGCTGACGATGGCTCCGACTATGGATATCGAGATCGTGCGCGAACTGTTCGCGCGCACGCTCAATGCCGGAAAGATCCTGGGCGAAGACACCGCTTTTCTGAAGCAGGTGGAGGACGCGCGTGGTAAGTTGCCTCCGTTTGCAATCGGTAAGTCAGGTCAACTGCAGGAGTGGCAGCGGGATTATGACGAGCCTGAACCGGGGCACCGACACATCTCGCATCTTTGGGCGCTTTTTCCAGGCACTCAGGTCTCGCTCGAACACACGCCCGAACTGGCGAAGGCGGCAAGAGTGTCTTTGGAGAGACGGCTCTCCTCCGGCGGCGGACAGACAGGGTGGTCGCGAGCGTGGGTCGTCAACTACTGGGATCATCTGCACGATGGCAAACAGGCGT
Source organism: Bryobacterales bacterium (assembly GCA_003157745.1). Classification (GTDB taxonomy): domain Bacteria; phylum Acidobacteriota; class Terriglobia; order Bryobacterales; family Bryobacteraceae; genus Bog-375. The sequence goes on from PMKM01000092.1 coordinate 19,509, forward strand.
ACGACAGCCTGCAGGCGATGTTCCGCCAGTCGACATTTCCAAACCTTATGGATACACACCCGCCCGGACTGTTCCAGATCGATGGCAACCTGGGAGCGGCAAACGGGATGCTGGAGGCCTTGGTACAGTCTCGTTGGACGCCGGATTTTGTCGAGCTCGAACTCCTTCCGGCCCTGCCCGTACAGTGGTCCGAGGGTTCTCTCGACGGAGTCCACTTGCGGGGAGGCGCGACGATCGACATGCGATGGAAGTCGGGAAAGATCGTCTCCTTGAGCCTTCACTCGAAGAGCCAGGGAACTGTTCGGTTGATTCCACCGCAAGGACAGGCTGTTGCCAGCGTCCGCACTCAGGAAGGAAACCCGTTGTTTGTGAAAAAGGACGGCACGGTCCATTTCATGAGTGGAAGGTCCTACTCGGTCACGTTTCGATGACCGTTTATCAGTTTCAATCGGTGCCAGCGGCGGCACGAACATCGCGGGTTCGCACAGGCCATGCGGACGACCAACGCCTATCCAGCGTTCGCGGAGCTACTGGTACGAGAAGGCTCACTTCAATCTCGCCGGCCAATCTCTTTGAAGGAAGTACAAGTCTATGATCAACTCGATTCTGCTGCGGCTTTCAATCCTTGCCGTTGGCCTTTTTGCGGCTTCATCGGCCTTACCTCTTGCGGCTCAATCGCAACAGGCGCCATTCCGGACCATTGTCGTGAATGTCGATGACTCGACCGGGGCGATAGATCGATTCTTCGATTTGTCGGTTGGGTCTGATTATCCTGGCACGCTGACTCGCGATGACAGCCAGGCTCAGCTCAAGCTCGTCGTGGATGAACTCGGCTTTCGCTACGTCCGTTTTCACGCGATCTTTCACGACGTATTGGGAACAGTGCGAATCGAAAATGGCAAGACCGTCTACAACTGGTCGAAGATCGACCATCTTTATGACGACTTACTGGCCCGACACATCAGGCCGTTTGTCGAGCTCGGTTTCACACCGAAGGCGCTTGCCACGTCTCATAACAGCGTCTTCTATTGGAACGGAAACACATCACATCCGAAGCCGGAAGGTTGGCACGACCTTGTCGAGGCTTTTGTCCGGCACATCGAGGAACGCTACGGAAAAGACGAAGTGCGCACGTGGTTTTTCGAAGTGTGGAACGAGCCGAACCTCTCTGGCTTCTGGGAAGGTGCCGATCAGAAGGCATACTTCGAGCTCTACGATCTGACCGCGAAGACGATCAAGTCCATTGACCTGACGTTGCGGGTCGGAGGACCGAGCACGGCCGGAGCCGCATGGGTTCCCGAGTTTTTGGCCCATGTGAAGCAGAGCGGCGCCGCTGTTGACTTTGTGACAACGCACACGTATGGCGTCGACGGAGGATTCCTCGATGAAAACGGAGTGAGCGACACAAAGCTCTCCGCATCCCCCGACGCGGTTATCGGTGACGTGCGGCGCGTTCGCGAGCAAATTTCGGCTTCGCCGTTTCCTGGGCTTCCGCTGTACTTCACCGAGTGGAGCACAAGTTACACGCCGCGCGACTCGGTGCACGATTCCTATATCAGCGCGCCCTACATCCTGACCAAGCTCAAAGCTAGTCAGGGAATGCTCCAGGGTATGAGCTACTGGACCTATACCGATCTGTTCGAAGAACCCGGACCTCCGACTGCGCCGTTTCAAGGGGGATTCGGGCTTCTCAATCCGCAAGGCATCCGTAAGCCGGCATTCTTCGCTTATAAGTACCTTCACGCGCTTGAGGGCGACAGCCTCAAGACGAGCGATCCGCAGGCAATGCTGGCCACCCAGGGTGGAAACGTCACGGCTGTCATTTGGGACTTCGAGCAGCCGGACCAGAAGGTGAGTAATCGATCCTTCTATACAAAGCCAATTCCCGCAGTTGCCGCGGCGCCCGTACAGTTGCAGATAACACATCTTGTTCCGAATGCCGCTTACCACTTGGAAGTACATCGCTCCGGCTATCACGCCAACGATGCCTACACCGCATACATCGAGATGGGATCTCCCAAGGAACTGACCGCGGCGCAGATCGCGCATTTGAACGAGCTAACGCGCGATCTGCCAGAGACGGACAAGGTGATGCGGAGCGGGGCCACCGGCACGGTCGACTTTACCGTACCGATGAACGGCAACGACGTTGTTCTCGTCAAGCTGAAACGCAGTCAGCCGGGTAATTGAAAGATCGAGAGTGCGGTCTGTTGCTCACACCCGATTTCAAAAGAAGCCACAAAGAGACTTCAGCCAGACGCGACGGGAGCCTCAACTTCGGAATTCAGGTCAGAACACAACCTTCACCGCCAGTTGCATCAGGCGTGGCGAACCAGCCTGCAAAATCTGTCCAAATGCCGGTGACTCCAGGTCATTTTCGGGCAGCCCGAAATTGGGATGGTTAAGGATGTTGAAGCACTCCGCGCGGAACTGCACGCGCCGTGTCTCGTCGATGTTGAAGTACTTGAACAACGAGACATCGGCATCCTCGATTCCAGGCCCACGCGCCACGTTGCGGCCCTCGTTGCCGAATTGGCCCGCCTGCGTGGTTGGATTCAGTTGCAGGAAGGGCGAGCGGCTCACCCACTCGTTCGCTGTGTGCGGTTGCCCCACGTTCGGATTGGAAATCAGGTCAGGCCTGCTCGAGTAGAAGCCGCTGATCTCGGGCGTGCTGCCTTGCAGGGAAACATTAGCGCTGTCATAGACCGTAAACGGCGTGCCGGTGGAGAGATTGGCGATGGCGTTGAATTGCCAGCCGTTCGCAAGGAACCCGACGGCCCGCGAAGCGGTCCGCAATTTCGGCAACGTCCACGTCCCACTAAGAACGAACCGCTGCGTGGCATCGAAGAGCGACGGGCCGTGTTCCGCCGCGAGGTCGAACGGGTTCTGGGCCAAGTCGTTTTCACCCGCCACCAACGTCGGTGCCGAGCCGGCGACGTTCAGCGAGGAAATGTCGTCCAGGCTCTTCGAGTACGTGTAAGAGGCTAGAAAGCCCAGGCCGTGTGCGTACTGTCGCGAAAACGCCACTTCCAGCGCGTGATAGGTCGAGTTGGAATCGTCGGCGATCAACCCGACCGACGCGTAGTTGCACACGCCGGCGGAGTTACACGTTGTGTACTCGCGGCTTTGATTGCTAGCGTTCGGGGTGACGCCGGACTCGTGGACGGTGGGATTCGCTTCGATGAAACGCGGCAGGTAGGTGCCCTTGTTGCCGACATACCGGACGTCGAGCAGATAGTCCTTCGCAATCGCGCGCTCAATGGACAGATTCCAGTTCTGCGAGTAGGGCGGCAGCATTCCCGATTGCACGGTGAGTATGGTCGCCGGCGCCTGGAAAGTCCCGCTGCCAAATGGGCTGGCGGACCCGCCGTAGGGGTTGGCCAGGTTGAATCCGGGGCCGGCCAACTGATACAGTTGTGTCCACGGCAGCGCACTGATGGACGCTTGCAGCGGACCTCCCTTGCCATTGGTGAAGCCATCGTAGAAGATGCCGTAGCCGGCCCGCACCATCGTCCTGTTATCGCCGAACAAATCCCAGGCCACGCCCACGCGCGGCATGATTTCGTGATAGTCGACGCGAGCGAGACCAGCCGGCACGCCAGGATCGCCCGGGAAGAGTATCCCTTCCGGGGCGTTCGGATAGACAGTCGATTGGTGGCCCGGCGCCCACGCGTTCATACGATTTCGAATGTCCACATAGGGCGTGTTAATCTCGTATCGCAGGCCGAAGTTCAGAGTCAGTCGCGAGTCGATGCGAAATTCATCCTGTGCATACCCCGCGGCGACCCACTTACGCAGCCCGCGGTTAAAGTCGCCACCGCCCTGATAGAACTCCACCGATTGTCCCATCAGGAAACTGGCGAAGGAATCGCTGGCGGGAAACGCGGCGAAAACGAGAAAGCCATTCGTGGCGATTCCGAGAAGCGCGTTGATTTGCTGCCGACTGCGATCGGCGCCGACCTTAAGGTTATGCCGGCCGCGAGTCATCGCTATCGAGTACGATGCCTGGTAGTCGTTCTGATAAGTATTCTGCGGGCCGGTGATCGGATTGCCGAGATTCGCGTAGCCGCTCACGATCAGATAGGGAACGCCGTCGTTCAATGGAAGCGTCGGTTCGTATTGGAACCCGAGGCTGCTGCCCGGCGTGTGATTCACGGCCTGCCCTTTCAAAAACACGTTGCGGAAGATGGACGCCCGCACCGTCTGCACGGTTTCCGGCGAAATCAGGTGAACCCAGGAACCGGTGGCCGAGTTAGTCGAGATGTCGTTCTTAACCGGAAAACCGGGCACGCCGGCGCCGTTGATGGGCAGTGGGTCTAATCCGTCCAAAGACGACGTGGAGTATCGCATAAAGACTTGGTCGCTCGGCCCAAAGTAGTGATCGTAGCGGAAGCCACCCTGGTTGTAGTTATTCGATCCGAGCTGAGTCGATTCATACACGTTGGTACCGATATTGGGAAGCGGATACAGTTTCTCCGCGAGCTGCGCGATCGAGCTCTGCATCGACTGCGGAATTTGGTTGCCCGGAAACGCCTGGCCCGTGAACTCATTGATAAGCGGAATGGACTGCCCCGTGGAGACGTTAATCAGCCCGGAGAAGTCTCCTGCTCTCTCAGCGGCGGTCGGCACTATGGCAGCCTGGGTCTTACCCTCGAAGTCGCGCTGTCCTTCGTAGTAGAGGAAGAAAAAGTCCTTATCCTTGCGGATCGGTCCGCCCAGCGTGGCGCCGTATTGATTGCGGTGCAGCGGCTCCGTGTCGGCGGCGAAAAAGTTGCGTGCGTCCATCGCGTTGTTCCGCAGAAACTCATAGACGCCGCCGTGAAGGTAATTGCTACCCGATTTCGTGACGACCGAGGTCGTCGCCCCGCTGGTCTCGCCATACTCGGCGGGGGCATTCAGCGTCAGAATGCGAAACTCACTGACGGCATCCACCGGCACGCGTAGTGCGTAACCGCCATTTACACTGTCGACGTTACTCGCACCATCGAGCAGATAGTCGTTCGATTCAGGCCGCTGCCCGTTCACCCCGTAGGCCTGCCCGTTGCGCGCGATCCCGCCCGCTTCGGCTAAGCCTGGAGTCATCGGTGCGACTCCGGGCTGCAAGAGACCGAGTTGCGTCAGGTCGCGCCCGTTCAGGGGAAGATCTGTTGCCTGTTTCTCGGAGACTACGTTGCCGAGGGTCGGACTGGTATCCACGGTTACGGCTTGCCCCGAGACACTCACTTCGGTGTGCTCGCTGGCGAGTCCCAAATGCACCGGCCACGACACCACCTGGCCGATGTCGATGCGTATGGACGGAACCGAATACGGGGCGAATCCCTGGGCCTTTACGTGGAGCAGATACGCCCCGATGGGCAGATCGGAAAAATGGAACGCTCCCTGATGCGACGAGAGGACAGTCCGCTCAAGGCCGGTCTGCAAGTTGTGTACACTGACTTCTGCGTTCGCGACCAGCGCCGCAGTCGGATCGGTGATCTGCCCTTCCATCGTCCCGATGGGGGCCTGTGCGCATACAACCATGCAAGCACACACCAATAACGGTGCGAGAGTACTGAGTCGTTTCATAATCGATATCTCCATGATTCGGACTATAGTCATAGGAACTATGGACGTTGGCCGATTCATCCGGTCTAAACCCGTGATCGACCCTGGAACAAGCAGCCCAGGACGCCAATCGCTGCCAGCACGGCAACCGCAGTCCAGCTCATGGCGGCCGCCCGGTATTCGCTCTCCCGCACGCTCGCCACAGCAGTCTGCACAATGAGTACTTCCAGCAAAGCCCACAATCCGGCGAAAGTCCAAAACCACCATGGACGCTTGCGGATCGTGATACTGACGGTGCTGCCGCTGTTGGGCATCGTCATCCCCTCACACCATGCGGCGTATCTTTCGCCCACCACTGTTCCGGATCGTGCTGTCTCCCGTAGCCGAACGCGTCGTCCAAAACGCGGAATAGGCCGTCCGTGACCGGCGCGACCGAGGCCGTGGCCTTCACCACGTCGTGTATCCAAGCCCGGGCGGCCTTTGTATACGGGCAACTCGCCAAACAAATGCCGCACCCGTTATCGACCTGTTGCCAGTGCTGGAAGCACAGATACGAATCCTCGAACCATGCTTTATGCCCGGTGTTGTTCCACGGCCCTTTCGTCTTGAAACTTGGTTCGTCGTCGAACGACAGCGCGCCGGACGGACACGACTCGGCGCATTTCTTGCACTTCCTGCAGAACTGGACCAACCCGAAATCGACCGGCGTGTCACAAGCCATTGGCAAATCGGTGAACACCTTACACAGACGAACCGCCGGTCCGAATTCGGGAGTAACCAACCTATTCAGCCGGCTAAGTTCCCCAATGCCCGCTTCAATCGCGAAGGGCACACTGAGCGCCGTATCGTTCACACTCGGAATGGCCTGATAGCCGAGACCGCGAATGAATTCGGCAAGCGAGGCCACGGTAAACGCCGAGTGGCTGTAGCCAAGCCCTGTGGCCGCATCTCCCAGTGACGTTGGCGCCCGAGAGAGAAGGTCAAGGTCCATTGGGATCGCGATCGCGACCACCCATTTCATCGTCCTGGGAATGACGACTTTCGTATCGGTCACCGCCGGGACTGTGACATCTTCGAAGACGATGTCCCTTCTTGCTTGCCTGAGGTTTACGTAACTCTCATTCATTGGCGCGATCCCAACCAGTCCAGCGCCGTAGAGTCGCGCCGCAACCTTAACCGTTTGCGCCATCTCTTCCGGCGGAGCTGTGTGGCGCGCCACACCGAGTTCATCCGGTGTGCTTACCGCGACGCGAGTCCACGAGAGCAGTCCCTCGCCCGGCTTGATGCTCTTCATCAGAGTCCAGGCGCCTTCGCTCAATTGGTGATCGGGCAAACGGAAGCCCGGCTTGCTTTGTCGCATCCACCCCGCCAGGCGTTTAGCCTTGGCGGCCTGCTCCGCTTCGAGCGCGCCCACACCGTCGCGCTCGGTCTTCAACTGCTTATGCAGTTCAAAGATGTTACTGCCGGAGAAGCGCTTGAATTCCGCGGTCTTCTCGCCTAAGGTTGGTCGGTCCACGTCTTTCACCCACCGGGCGCGTTTCCGCCCGCTGCCGTTTGTGGTTCCTTCCAGTAATGCAACGGCCGCCGGTACGCTGCCTGCGGCAATGAGTCCGGCTGCCGTCAACAGGGCCCGCCGTCCCGTCCGCTTGCCTTCGGATTCCACGTAGTTACTCCTGTTCACGCCTTGCATTCCACGCTCGAGCGCCGCGCCGAACAGCTCGCGTCAGTCGCGGACGCACTTCCACGCCTCGGCCGCCGCAAGAGCGTCCTTGGTGGCCAAGCCGCCGGACACTTGCCGCGCACTCAGCTCAGACGCGCTGACACACGGGTATCGCGCCGCCGCAGAGACTCGCCGATACGGTCAATAATTGTGCGTACTGCTTAGATCGAGACTGATCGTCTACGCGGGTGTTTCACCGCGCCGCATAGTGAACAGTATGGTAAGTCGTAATTCGTCAGGCCTGCAATACTAGGAATGCACTAGGGCTGTCGTTGTCTGTGCGTGCACCCAGTCGGCATTTCCGCCGGTGGCCATTACAGAAGCCGGTTTGCGATGACTAGTAGATTCCGACTACTCGCTAACGCTGTTGTTTGGTATATCCTCGTTTAGTAGATTGGAGGGTATCGTTTCATGGCCCACATTCAACTGCCTGAGGGATTGCCGGGCATTCTCGGCCCATTAGCAATCAGCCCGGAAACCACCAAGGTGTTGCTCGAACTGGCGGAAGTGTTGTTGCGCGGTCCAAACACTCTAACTTCGGCCGAACGCGAGATCATCGCCACATACGTCTCTTCTCGGAATGACTGCCGGTTTTGCCAACTGTCTCACGGTGCGGCCGCCGCCGCCCACCTTGGCGGCGACTACGAACTGATCGACCGGGTCAAAACTGACTACGCGTCTGCGGACATCCCGGAGAAGCTCAAGGCGCTGCTGGCGATCGCGGGCAAGGTTCAGAAGGGTGGCAAGCACGTGACCACGGAAGACATTGAGCGGGCCCGCGGTCTCCGTGCGACTGACAAGGAGATCCACGACACCGTGTTGATCGCCGCCGTATTTTGTATGTTTAATCGCTATGTGGACGGGTTGGGCACTTGGCAACCGGACGATCCGCAAGCCTACCGTGAGATGGGACAGAGAATGGCGAACGCCGGCTACGGGCAGCCAGAGCGCGAAGAAGCGACCGCGAGATCCTAGATGTTGGCACGCGACGACAAGCGTCGATGGGCGGGTATTCGCCGGCCGCATCCTATTAGCCGCGGCACCCTCCCCAGGAGGGCTGCTCACCTGCTAACCGCGTTTCATCCCGCCGCACACCCCGCCGCAGACGAGCGCAGCGTCGGCTATCACGGATGGCGCGTGGCGGCTGCGTCTTCCGCTTGCGTGCTGGTTAGCTTCGCTTCGCTGTTTGTCTACACTTTCGCCATTTTCCTTAAGCCGCTCGCCATCGAGTTCGGCTGGTCGCGCGAGGCAGTCTCGGCTGCGTTCGGTATTGCCGCGCTGGCTGTGGCGGCGTGCTCGCCCCCGCTCGGCTGGCTTCTCGATCGCTATCCGGCGCGGCGTGTCATCTTACCCTGCCTTACTGTCTTTGGGTGCGCGTTCGCGTCGCTTGGGCTGCTCACGCGCCACCTGTGGCACCTCTACGCGATTTTCCTGATCCTCGGTATAGTGGGGAACGGAACCGCGCACCTCGCTTACTCCCGCGTACTGACCACCTGGTTCCAGGCTCGGCGCGGCGTGGCGTTTTCCATATTGCTGGGAGGTGGCGCGGTGGGTGCCATGGTGCTTCCCCCTATCGCAGAAGCTCTAATTCGCGCCACCGGTTGGCGGGCTTCCTTTGCCATCTTAGGCGCCTGCGGTCTTTTCATCGGGCTCCCGTGCGGTTGGTTCGTTGTCGAGCGGTCGCGCGCCATCCGTTCGGCCGCTGCGCCATCCAGCGGCGTCTCAGTGCGGGATGGCGTACGTTCGCGAGTATTTTGGATCATTGTCGCCGAACTCTTTCTAATCTCCGTCAGTCAGAATGGCGCTGTCACTCATCTTGCCGCGTTGCTGACCGATCGAGGGGTCGCGGCGGGAAAGGCCGCTTTGGCGGTGTCCGCTATGGGCGGAGCGATACTGGCCGGCAGGCTGTTCACGGGATGGCTGCTGGATCGGTACTTCGCGCCGCGTGTCGCCGTCTGTCTGTTCGCACTCTCCGCGCTCGGCACCTTTTTGCTGGCCGGTGCGCGGTCCTTCCAAGTAGGGATTGGCGCCGCGGCCCTGATCGGATTCGGCATGGGCGGAGAAGGCGACGTCACTCCCTATCTGCTGTCGAGATACTTCGGCCTCAGATCGTTTTCCACGCTCTACGGTTTCACCTGGACCGCGTATGCCATCGCCGGCGCCATCGGCCCTGTCATCATGGGCCGTGCGTTTGACGCAACGGGATCCTATCGCGTTCTTCTCATGCAACTCGCCGGGATGACGCTTGCCGCCGCGGCACTGATGCTGTTGCTGCCGCGCTATAAGACGACGTTCGTAGCCAGCGAGGTTCAAGAGACCCTGTAGTTGTAAATGTAATCAGAGCCCGCGGAGGCGCTGTACTTCCTGGCGCCAGCAAGACGCACTCAGGAACGCATCCAACGCAGCAAAGGAGACTACACAAATGGCCCACATCGAGTTACTTAACGATCTGCCCGGTATCCGCGGGTTGATGGCCTTTCGGCCGGAAACGGCAGAGCCGCTCAACCAGCTTGCCGACGTTCTTTTGCGCGGACCCAACTCTCTCTCGCCCGGCGAGCGCGAACTGATCGCGACCTTCGTCTCGTCGCGCAACGACTGCTTCTTCTGTCAGACCGTCCACGGGGCCGTTGCCGCCTACCATCTGGGTGGCGGTGAACAGCTCGTGCTCGACGTCAAGCGCAATCCGGAACTCGCCGTTATCCCGGACAAGATGAAGGCCCTTCTCGCCATTGCCGGCAAGGTGCCGCGGGGCGGCAAGGAAGTAACCACCGGCGACGTCGCACGCGCCCGGGAGTCGGGCGCCACTGACATGGAGATTCATGACACAGTGCTTATCGCCGCGGCTTTCTGCATGTTCAACCGATATGTCGACGGCCTGGGGACTTGGGCGCCCACCGACCCGGATATGTATCGGCAACGCGCACCCATGATCGCCCGCGACGGATATGCGAGTTCGGTCCCTGGAGTTTCGGCACAAGAGTCGTGACGCCTCGGTTTTCGGTGTTGACGTCGCCGCTTAATGTCGCAGCGGCGGAGCTGGCTGAGACTGATCCTGCCCACTCCGCCGCTCCTGCGACGATCTCCCCTCCAACTTACCGCTACTGCTTCGACGCCGTTTGGTTCGCGATGAGCAGTTGTTCTACCTTTGCAATGAACTCCTCTTTCTGCTTCTTGTAAAGCTCTCCGCTGCCTGGTCTCGGAAACCCGGCGTGTACGAACTTCACCAGCCCATCTCGGCCGACGAAGAACGTGGTGGGCCAGGAGTCCCAGTCAGCGGCCTGCGGCAACTTATCCTTGGCCGTACTCGTCTCGCCGCCCAACAGAACGCTGTACTTGGTCCCGTACTCCTTTATCAGCGTCTTCAACCGCACCGGATCCGCTAGTTGTTCGGCCTCTTCGAAATCGAGCGCGACCACCTCCAACCCCTGAGCGTGGTACTTGTCGTAGAGAGCCGGGAGAAACGCGTCCTCGTCGTGGCAGTTCGGGCACCAACTGCCCGTGATATTGACTAGCAGAACCTTGCCCCGAAAACGCTCGTCCGTATTAGAGACAATCTTGCCGTTTAAATCCGGAAAGCTGAACGTGAACGGTTTCGTGGGATCAACGACGCGCGTGTGCTGGTCGGCATCGGTCGGCAGATCCAGGCCTTTCGCCCGCGCCTGGTCCGGCCGCACCGCGCTGATCAGACCCTCGTGGTGCTGTCCCTTCAATTCTACCGCCAGCGTTCCATCGCTTTCCGGCGTGACAACTACCAGTGCCGGACGCCCGCCCGAGAAATGGCTTAGCACGAACTTACCGTCCTGATAACTTCCCGTAAGCGTCCCGGTATCGCCATCCACGCGAAGAATCGCTCCGCTAACTTCCGCGCCGTGTTGTTGTATGACAAACTGCCACGCCTTTTCGTTGTGCTTGCGGCTGCTGACACCTTCCAGGTACCAAAGGCCCGAAATATCGGGGGCTTTGACCTTCGATGGAGTTCGGGGCGCTGCGCGAACCGCGTGGATCGGCAACGGCTTGCCGCGTGTGCTGTACTCGCCGTCGAGAACGCCGTCCTTCAATGTAGCTTTCAATACCGATGCGTAAGTGTCGAAGCTTAGAACCAGCGAACCGTTCTCGAGCCTACCCCCGGTCGAGTTCTCGTGTTCGTCTCCATTGAAAAACCAGCCTTTGATATTGCTGCCATCGCCGGCGAATTCGATTTTGAACGGAATCTCGGTTCCGTTCAAGTTGAGTGTCGCATTCCAGAGACCCGCCAGGGTCTCCGACCAGGCCGCCGGCGCGGACGCCAGAACGGCTGCCAATAATAGTCGTCTCGTCATTCTCTTTCTCCTTGAGTGCTCAACTGTGTTATACGTACGCCGCCATTAGTTTTTCACCGGCTCGGCGTGCGGGTCCAATTCGGTCAGCGGACGATCCCAATGAACTAATGTCAGCCGCCAGCGTTGCTGCTCTTCCTTGTGGAACGTCTCCTGATCGGGAAACAGCGTTTTGGCGATACCGCGTGCCTTGGTTCGTGCCGCTGCGTCCTTGTAGTAGATCAGTACCCGCAGGTCCCAGCGCTCGCTCTCGCCCACGTGTCCCCCGCCCTTCTGGACTATGTACTTAGTGACAAGTCCTTCCTTCTTTTCCTGGTCTAAAATGGCGATCTGGTACTTCCTGAAGATCGCGTACCACTCGTCGAAATAGCCCCACTGCGTTGTATAGACCCATTCGACGATGGGCGGCGCTTCGGCCGCTGCCGGCTGGGACGGCGCGTCCTGTGCGAAGACCGGGCGGACAGCGCCGAAGCCGGCTAGCGCGGCGCAGAATGCCAAAGATGTGAACAGGCGTTTCGATGTCAAGTGAATCCTCATTGACTACTCTCCTTAAGAGGCGGGTTAGAACGTGAATCGCGCACCAAGTTGGATTAGTCGCGCGTTGTTGATCTGGCTCGTGATCTTGCCAAAGGTCGGGCTTGTGTAAGATGCGTTGGGATTGCCGAAGTACGGGGTGTTCGTCGCATTCAGCGCCTCAGCGCGGAACTGGGCCTTCACGAGCTCGCCTACGGCGAAGCTCTTGAATGCGGACACATCCCAGTTGAACAATTGCGGACCGCGAACGGTGAGGAACGGGTTTATGTCGCCAAAAGTGAACTGCGCCGCCTGTGAGAAGGCCGCCGGGTTGAACCAATCGTTCAGCCGGGATATAGTTGAGCCTGTCGTTGCCGCCGGCAGGCCGGTCGCGTTCGGGCGTTGCAAGCTGGCGCCAATCACACTGTTATTGTTCGGCTGCGTCACGTCCAGCGGGAATCCGGTCTGCGCGATGCCGACCGCGTTGGCCGACCACCCGCCTGCAATCGCGTTCAGCAGGCGTCCGCTTCTCAGGAATGGCTTCCCTCTGCCGAACGGAAGTTCATAGGTAAGTGCAGTCGTGAACCCGTTCGGTGCGTCTTGCGTGGAGAGACTCTGCTCGGCGCTCTTATTGTACGCGTTTTGCGCACCGGACAAGGAACTGATCTGCGCCGCGCCTGCCGTACTCACACCGAGTACGTTCGATTCGTTGCGCGACCACGTATAGGATGCCAGCACACTGAGACCCTTCGAGAAGCGCCGCTGCGCCCTGAAATAGCCGGCGTAGTAATACGCCAGGCCGGTATCGGAGTTGTAGAGCGCGACAGACGTGTACTGCGGATAGGGCAGCAGGAGTTGAGCCTGGCTCACCGTCGCCGTTCCGACAGTGCCCACGCCGCCATTGTTATAGAGCGGGTTTGCAATCTTTTGCGTGAGCGCCGGACCAAGCGATAGATAAAAGGGGGCTGAGCTGATCGATATTCAGACCGCTCTCGTTTAGGTGGAGCGAGTGAGAACCTAGCAGGCCCAAGGTGAACACGAAGTTACCCCGTGTCTGCCGTTGTACTTCGAGCGAGTATTCCTGCACATATCCGGCCGATTGCGACTTATTGGCAAACACGGTGATCGCCTGGCCGACGCCGGAGAGCCCCCCCAGCGTATTACCCGTCGGTTGCAACAGTCCGTTCGGATACGGATTCGAGAGGGAGTCGGCCGGATGGAAGTTCCCGTCGGTGGAGGTCACGATGGATGTCGTCTGTGAGTACCCGGCAGTGTTTTGGAAACTGAAGAACCCCGGCGCCCAGTAAATGCCGTATCCGCCGCGGAGTACCGTCTTATCGTTGATTGAATATGCGAAGCCGAGGCGCGGCGCCGGCTTGGCGGCAAGCGGGTTGCCGGTTTGCGTCGGATTGCCGCTCACGCCGGCGTATTCCACCTGGCCGGGAATCTGCAGCCCCGAGACATTCTGCTGAAGCGGGTTTGCCACAGTCGGATTGAATCCGGCGATCAACTTGTTATTCGCTTCCTGCACACCCGATTCGTGCTCGAACCGGAGGCCGAAGTTCAAAGTTAGTCTGGGCTTGATGCGAAAGTCGTCTTGTACGAACTCGCCGTAGTACCGCACAAAGTCGTTGAATGGAGTAACGAGGCCCATGCTGCCGCTGGTGGGATAGCCGAGCAGCAGCGTCGCCAGATCCGCTCCTGTTCCCGTTGTCGAGACTTGCGGCGTGGCGCGCGTGAAGACATCGGTGAAACCCAGGCTGGTCGGACCGACGGCGGGCGTGCCAAAGTCGTGCAGCGTGCGGAAGTCGAAGCCCGCTTTCACTGTATGCCGTCCCAGGAACTTCGATATCGTCGCATTGAACGACCGCCCGTAGAAGACGTCGCGCGTGGTCGTGCCGCCGCCGTAGCTGGCGAGCGTTCCCATGGTGATTGCGGGAAACGCCGCGTCCGGCGTTTCGGCAGCGAGCGATGCTGGAAGCCCCAGCGTGGTCAGATCGAGGCCGGCGCTGGTTGTCGGATAGTTCGTCGAAAAGAAGCGATTGAATCCCCAGCGCGCAGTCAGTACCGTGGTGGGACTCAGCGTCGCGGTGACGTTCGCCTGTGTGGCATCGATTCTGCGGAACAGCAGGCTCTGCGTAGGCGATCCAGCGTTCCCAAAGGTCGGAGGAGCGTTCGTCTCGCCCGTCTTCTGGTGCACATAGGAGGCCGAGGCGGTCAGCCGGCTGCCGAACTGCTGGTCTCCTTTGAACGTGTATTGGTCGCCGCGATTCGGATAACCGCCCGTGTAATTGAAGTTAGTCGCTCCATAGTAAGCTGTGGCCGAGTTAGGGAGCGGGTAGTAGGACGCCAGCTTTCGTCCCGCTGTGCTAAGTTGGCTTTGCGGAATGATGTTTCCTGCGAACGGCGTACGCGCTCCCGTCGAGGTGGTGCTAAGTGGATCGTAGATGGTCTGCAGCCCCCCCTTGGCGGCATAACTCTGGGAGAAATTGCCCGCGCGTTCGAGTGCGGTCGGTACGGAAAGCACGGTATCGCCGCCGTCCTGTTGCCGGTATGCTTCGGTTGCCACGAAGAAGAATGTCTTGTTGTGCCCGTTGTAGACCTTGGGAAGCACGACCGGCCCGCCCAACGAAGCTGCCCAATCCCGGAATGGCTGGGCCGCGACGGGCTGGCCTGCTGCATTCGAGAAGAAGTTGTTGGCCAGCCAGTCCGTCTGGCGAATGTGCCCCACCGCGCTCCCGTGTATGTCGTTGCCGCCCGACCGCAGCAGCGAATTGAAGGTTCCGCCGCCGGTGCGGGACGCTTCGGCGTCGTATGTGCTGGCCTGCAGTTTTACTTCCTGGACCGCTTCCGGCGAGGGCACGAACACCGCCCGGTTGTTCGAGTCCGCGATTGAGATCCCATCCACCAGCACGTTATTGGTGCGCACCGGCCCGCCCGCGATCGAGACCTGGGAATTTGCGTTCTGATCCTGCATGCGGCCCATTTTCGGGTTGGCCACGAACATTACCGTTTGCGCCAGTTTGCCGGCGAAGAAGGAATTGCGCCCGAGAGTCGGCAGGTCGGTGATTACCTGGCTGTCAAGCACTTGGCCGGTCGACGCCTCGCCTGTCTGCAGCAGTGGCGCTTCGGCGGTGACGTTTACCTGCTCGGTGACCTTACCCAATTCCAGCCGAAGGTCCACCGTCGTCGCGCTTTGCGTCGTAATTGCGACATCTTTACGTTCCAGGCGCTTGAATCCCGCGGCCTCGACATTCACTGTGTACGTGCCAGGCGTCACGGCCGTGAAGACGTATTCGCCTTGATCGTTGGTAATGGTCGCCCGGGTCACCTGTGTGGCGTCGCCGGTGATCGTGATCCTGGCCACCGCGGAGGCCGCGCCGTCCGGATCCGTGATGCGGCCGCGCAGTGAGCCCTGGAAGGTCTGGGCAGATACCAGACCGGACAAAGCAACAGCAAAAGCAAATGCTCTCATAAGGTCTCCTTTCAATTCTCGATACTGGCTGGAACCGGTTTGTTCTATTGAAGCCCCGAGTCCGAAACTCTCGAGAGCATGGACTCTACCGGCAACCGAACTGGAGACACGACCACCGGTCTCCCGATTGCAAAACTCTGTTGGAGGAGGAAAACCAGGCGATGCCTGGCGTGTGAGATCGAAGGCTACAGACGACAACAACAGGCGGGAAATTCAGAACTGCGGGTGGACGCAAATGCGGAAGACCGGCGCACAGCCAAGACCGAGACCGGCGCGAACGATGTCGCCGCCGCACCGGAACCTGCATGGAATTCGCAACTCATGCCGACTACTCCTGTTCTACTGGACTGGAAGACCCTCGTTCGAGAGACCTGAATCAGAACATGACAGCAACGTCTTCTTTAGATAGTCCACTATATAGATGGACAAGATAATATTTCGCCTGGACTTGTCAAGGGGTTTCGAAGCGGATCGGTGGAAAACTCTTCCGCGCTATGATCGCTCTCGCCTGCCGCCGCGGCTTCCGTCACCCTGGGAGCCGCGCCGGAAGCGATCGCAGCCACCACGGTCGCAGCGCCAGTTCGGTTCAACTGCAGCGGCAGCACTCCGGTCGCACCCGCCTGAATGGCTCCGGCCGGCACCTGCAAAACTTGGAAGCCCGGCGACGAGACCGTCACCAGGTAGGGACCGGCTGGCAAATTCCGTAACCAATACTCGCCGACCTTGGATGCGACCGTAGCGTATGCACGGCCGGAAGCCATGTTCTGAGCCTTGACTACGGCCCACGAAATCGCCGCGCCGGATTGGTCGAACACCACGCCGCGGATTCCGCCGTGCATCGCCTTCGCTTCCACCGTGCCGGCAAGCGACGCAAGAATGAGGAGCGCCACGATAGCCCGCACGAACCCGTTGGTTGTTTTTGGATCCATCTCCCTTAATTTTCCAGCCGTTGAATACTTCCTTTTCGCACGGCGCTTCGCGCTGGTCCCTCGCATCGCAAAGCCGCCGAGAAGCGTGCTATTCGCTATAGCAGAGGCAGGAATGGCGCCGGCACAGGAGACTCAAGCGTTCGCTTCCGCGGACCGGAAACTTGCGCGCCCAGCTACGTTTCAAAAGTAAACTAATATATACCCTAGCGACAATTAGACATTATCATCGCCACGCCCGAAATGCAAGCCTCTTGTGCCGGTCGATCCGGCCCGGCAAGTTGTGGGGCTCGCCCCGCGTTGCCGGACAATCTCCGCCCATTGCCGCGCTTCGCCCGGCTGGGGGATACTGGTCACGAGCTAGCAGTCTCCGTTCGGATGCGAATCCTCTTTCTCTCGCCGCGCCTGTGCCTGCCACTATTGACGGGCGCCAGAATCCGCGAGTATTATCTTGCGCGCGCGTTGGCGCTCCATGCCGACGTCACTTATGTGAGTTTCATTCAGCCCGGTTTTCCGGAGCCTGGCGGCGGCGATCTCGATTTCTTTCGGGAAGTGGTGCTGGTGCCGCTGCTCGGACGCTATGGTTTGCGGAAAATCGTGCGCGGCCTGCTGGGACGCCTCCCCTTGAGCGTGCTCAACTACACGACCGATGAAATGAAATCCGCGCTGGCCCAAGTCGCGGCGCGCGGCCGTTTCGATCTGGTTCACCTGGATAGCTGCCACATGGTCGAGTACGTGCCACTGATCGAGGACCTGTGGCAATGCCCGGCGCGCACGGTCTACGACTGGCACAACATCGAATCCGAGCTGATGCGGCGCTTTGCGGCCAACGTCGATTCGCTGCCCAAGCGGCTCTACGCCGATCTCACGGCAAGACGGCTGGCGCGCATCGAGAAGCGCATCCTCACAAGCGGCTTCGGGCACGTGGTCTGCAGCCAGCGGGAGAAAGAGATACTGCTCGATCTCGCTCCCGGCGCGCGCGTTTCCGTGATCGAAAACGGCGTGGACACCGAGCGATTCGCCCCCGTCGAGGACGCCGCGCCGCGCCAACGCCTGGTCTACGTGGGAGCGATGGACTTCCATGCCAACATCGACGCGGCCTGCTGGTTCACGCATCAGGTGTGGCCCGCGGTACACCGCCAGTTTCCCGAATGGCGGTTGACTCTGATCGGGTCCAATCCGGCGGCCGCCGTGCGCGAACTGGCGCGCGAGCCGAGCGTCGAGGTTACCGGCACGGTTCCCGATGTGGCTCCCTACTATCGCGACGCGCTAGCGGCGATCGTACCGCTGCGCACCGGCGGCGGAACCCGGCTGAAGATTCTCGAGGCCCTGGCGGCGGGCGTGCCGGTGGTTTCGAGCCCGCAGGGCGCCGAAGGCCTCGCGGTTACTCCGGGCGAAAACATCGAGATAGTCGGCGACTCGAGCGGCTGGCTGGCGGCGCTGACGGCGATTGGGACCGCGCCCGGCTTATGGCGCGCGCGGTCCCACGCCGGCATCGCCCTGGCCCGCTCGCGCTATGACTGGCGCCTGCTGGGCGAGCGGCTCTATGAAGAGTATCGTTCCTGGCTGGCAAGCGCGCCTGCATAGATGGCGACCAGGCGCCGGGCGCGACCTTCGGGCGTGTGCCGGGTCAGCACCAGTTCGCAGGCGCGTGCGGCCAGTTCGCGCGCCAGAGTCTGGTTGCCCAGCAGTTCGCGCATTGCCCGGCACAGCGCATCGGCATCATGCGGTGGAACCACGAGCGCGCTGGCGCGGTCGGTGACGATCTCTGGAATGCCTCCCACGGCCGTCGCCACGATTGGCACTCGCGCCGCCATGGCTTCGAGCAGCGCATTCGGCGAACCTTCGGAAAACGACGAAAGCACCGCTACGTCGGCGATCCCGTAGTAGGGCTCCGCCGTCGGCACCTGGCCCGTCATGGTGACCAGTTCGCCCAGGCCGAGCTGCCGGATCGCAGCCTCGATCCGCGGGCGCTCCGGCCCCTCGCCCACGATGAGCAGGTGCGCGTCTCTCTCCCCCTCGGCGGCCAAGTCGTGGAACCCTCGCAGCAACTCCAGGTGCCCTTTTTCCCGCGACAGGCGGCCGACGATCAGAATCACCCTTCGCCCGGCCGCGATTCCCAGCCGGCCGCGCAACGCCGCCGACTCGGCAGCCGTGGCGGCTCCCCAACCCGGTTCTATGGCGTTGTGGACGATCTCAATGCGCCCGGCTGGGACGCCGTGCCGAATCAACTCGCGCCGGAACGGCTGGCTGACGGTCACTACTCGCGAGGCCACCCGCAACGACCAACGGTCCAGTTGGTTGTACACTCGCGCCCGCAAATCCGGCCACGTGTAGCCGTGATGAAACGCCACCCAGGCTGCCGACCGGTTGAGGCCGGTCTGGCGCAACAGAAAATGAGACTTCACCGCGTGGCTTTCTACCACGTCCGGCCGGAGACTGCGGCCGAGCGCCGCCAGCAAGCCGATTACCTTGCGATCGAAACGGCCGGATTCCGCAATCGGATAAACGGGAACCGGCACCTCGCTCGCCGCTTGCAGGAAAAGCTCGGGCTCGTCGGGGCGGTGAAAGGCGGCGATGGACATTTCGACCGGCGGATCGGTGCCGCCCGAGCTGGCCGCGCGGGCGAATTGCAGCAGGTTCTTTGCCGGTCCGGTGATGCTGGTAGCCTCAATAATGGCCAACACCTTGATCGATTTCATCGCCACGCCGAGTTTACCAAAAGCACGCGGCGCAAAGCGGCGCGGCGGAAGTCCGGCACCCACACCGATTCCATGGTTTGGCATTCCGCCATGCCAACGTACTATGATGTACTACTGGATCGTACCGGTTGGGGTTGACTTGACAGGCCTGGGAGCCTCACGTCAGACTTTAGAGTACGATCGTTATCCGGATTCATGGCCGACAGGAGCGTGAACAGTTGTCTAACGTGAAGATGCCGCGCCTGGCGGCCCTGTTCTTGTTGGCGGCGCCCGCCGCGTTCGCCCAGTACGCCGGCCCCGCGATTCTCTCTCGCGGCGACGCCCCGGCGGCCATGGAAGCGCCCAAGATCGACTTCGTTCCTTTTCTGTCGGTGCTCGCTGTATACGATACCGGGCTCAATGGCGTGTCGGTGAATTCCCAGGGCCAACTCGCGAGTTCCAGCTCCGGAGGTGTGGACGTGAACTTTGGTATCAGTGGCGTTCACAGTTGGAAGCACACCAAGATATCGCTGAATTATTCGGGCTCGGTCCGCGAATACTCACCCGCCAGCTATTACTCGGGCCTCAATCAGTCGCTGATGCTCGGCATCGTGCATCAACTCTCCAGGCATGTCTCGCTGCAACTCAACGAATCCGCCGGCGTCTTCGCCCAGACCTACGGTCTGGTCGGCCTTTCCCCAACCGTGCAGTTCGACCCTACGACGGTCTACACGCCTACCACCGATTTCTTCGACAATCGAACCATCTACGCCAGCACGCAGGTCCAACTAACCTGTCAAAGAACGGCCCGGCTTTCCTTTGCTTTCGGCGGAGACTGGGATCTGACCAGGCGCCGATCGAGCGCGCTCTACGGCGTGACGGGGGAGGGTGCGCACGGCGATGTGCAGTACCGCTTATCCCGGCGCACGACGGTCGGCGGCGATTATATGTTTACGCGTTACACCTACAATGGCGTGTTCAGCGGCGCGGACTTCCACCGGTTTAGCGGCACCTATGCCACGGCTCTCTCGAAAACCTGGGAGTTCACCGGCTATGGGGGGGTGACCCGAGCGGAGAATAAGTTCCCACAACTGGTCACGCTCGACCCGGTGATCGCCGCCCTGCTCGGAGTCACCCAGGGATACGTTGTATCCCACACCCTCGATTGGCTTTCGAGTTTCAGCGTGCGTTTGTCCAAGACATTCCCGACCGGCGTTGCGTATGTCTCCGGCGGCCGCTCGATGACCCCGGGTAACGGTCTGTTCCTGACCTCCTCGGCCTATAACGCTTCGGCTGGTTATACCTATACCGGACTTCGGCGTTGGGCCTTCAGCGCTTTGGCTAGCTATGACAGGGCGCAGTCCATCGGCAACATTCTCGGCGAATACGGGGATATCAGCGCTGGCGTGCAGACCAGCCGGCAGATCAGCCACATGGTACACATGGTGGCCGGCATTACCGCGCGCAAGTACCAGAGCGGCAGCTTCTCGGGTTACAACCGGGTGATGTGGGACGCGCAGGTAGGAATCTCGTTCTCGCCGAGAGATATTCCGATGCGAATCTGGTAGGATGGCGGGCCTTCGCGCCGGCGCTCCTCCCGCTGCGCCGCGTGGTAGGAATATAGTGTGGTGGTCCGCCCCGAATGATCCGGCTATTTCGCGTTTTCGTCCCTGCCAGCACAGTCGGGCTGTTCTTGTTCGAGGCTCTGCTGATCTTTTCGTCGTTCCTGTTCTCCTCCTACCTCTTGCTGGAGGTGGACCCCACGGACTATTTTTCGGACTGGCGCGGGTGGCTGAGCGTGTTCGTGGTCTGGCTCAGCATTCTTCTCGGCATCCATTTCCAGAACCTATACACGCAGATCCGCGCCCGGTCGCGCCTGTTGCTGCTGCAGCAACTCCTGGTGGTCGCCGGTGTTGCGTTCCTGCTCCAGGCGGTGATTAGTGCGGTGCTTCCCGACTTACAGATACCGCTTCGCGTGATGCTGTTCGGCAGCGTGCTGTCTCTCGCGGGTATTCTGGCCGGCCGTCTGCTGTTCGCCGCGTACGTGCTTCCGCTGGTTGCCGGCGAGCGGTGGCTGCTGATTGGGAACAGCCCGCTGCTCGACGACATCGCCGGCCATCTGGACCGGACGCCGCAAGCCGGGATTCAGGTGGCCGCGTCGCTCGGAGCCGACGCCGCGGAAGAGACCGCCAGTCTGGAAGACCGGATACGGACGCTGCGCCCAACCCGCATCGTGGTGGGATTCGAGAGTGGCCCGAGTTCGCGCCTGGCTCATGAGCTGCTCGAGTTGCGCTTTGCCGGCGAAGCCATCGAAGACGCCGCCGAAATCTACGAGAAGATCTGCAACCGCCAGGGATTGAGTGGATTGAACGCCGCGCGCCTGCTGTATTCAAAGGAATTCGAGCCCGGCACACGAGCCTTGTTTTTTCAATCTGTCGGCAACCGCCTGGTCGCCGCCGCAGTTCTCGTCCTTGTGTCGCCTTTGCTGCTGCCGATCGCGGCCCTGCTGCGGCTGTCCTCCGGCAGGCCGGTACTCGAGCGGCAATGGCGGGAAGGCCGCCACGGACCATTCGCACTCTATCGCTTCCGGGTTGCCGCCGGAACCCGCACCGGCCGGCTCCTTGCCCGCACCGGGCTCTATGCGTTGCCTCAGTTCTTCCACGTGCTGCACGGGCAGATGTCGATAGTGGGGCCGCGGCCGGAGCGGCCGGAGTTTGTCCGTGAGTTAGCCCGCTACATCCCGTTCTACCCGCACCGGCTCAAGGTGCGGCCCGGCATTACCGGTTGGAGCCAGATTCACATGCGGCACCAGCCGGAGCCGCGCGATTCGATGGTGGAACTGGAATACGATCTGCATTACATCAAGTATCTGTCGCCGACGCTCGATTCTCTCGTCGTCGTGCAGGCCATTAAGAGCCTGCTGCTTTGGGGCGGCCAACCATAGCGCGCGAGACGAACCCGTGCCGGACATCCTATGAGCCTATTCGCTATCCCGCGCGCCCGGCCGCTGCTTCGCCTCATGGCCGCCGCCGCGCTTTTCGCGCTATGGGCGGCATCGGGCGACGCGAAAACGGGCGACGCCGTCTTGCTGGTCGGGAATCGCAGAGATCCGGTCTCGCGGGCGGTAGTGGACTATTACGCCGGGCGTCGCGCGGTTCCCTCGAGCCATATTTGTCTGCTAGATACTACTCCCGACGAGACCATCGACTGGCACACTTACATCACGCAAATCGAGACCCCCATCGGCGGCTGTCTACAGCGCGAGCGTTTGGTGGAGAAGGTCCTGTACATCGTGACCACCATGGGTGTCCCGCTGCGAATCGACGGCATGGGTGGTTCGCTCGAAAAGTCCGAGCAGTCTTCGGTCGATTCCGAACTTACCCTGCTCTATGCGAAGCTTCACGGCAACCGCTTTGACCGGGCAGGCGCGGTCCCCAATCCGTTCTTCGCCAAGCGCGACAGCCCGTTCAGCCACGCGCAGTTTCCCATCTATCTGGTGACGCGCCTCGCGGCAAACGATTGGGCGGATGTGAAGGCCATGATCGATCGTTCACTCGCCGCGCGGAATCGCGGCATGTTCGTCGTCGACACCAGTTCGCCGGCCAATGGCGACGGCAATAACTGGCTGCGCGAAGCCGCCCTGCTCTTGCCCGCCGGCAGGGTTGTGCTGGACGACACACCCGCGGTTCTTTACAAGCAGCGCAACGTGATCGGCTACGCGTCCTGGGGATCGAACGACGGCGGCCGCACCGAACGCTGGCTCAAGTTCGAATGGTTGCCGGGAGCGATCGCGACTGAGTTCGTATCGACCGACGCCCGGACCATGAAGCCGCCGCCCACGGACTGGAATCTTACCACTTACTCCGATCGCGAGCATTGGTACGCGGGCTCGCCGCAATCGCTCAGCGCGGACTACATCCACGAAGGCGCCACCGGCGCCTCGGGCAATGTGTACGAGCCTTACCTGGCCGGCTGCGCGCGGCCCGAGTACGTCATGCCTGCCTACGCCCATGGCCGCAACCTGGCGGAGAGTTACTACGTGGGCATGCCGTTCCTCAGTTGGCAGGGCGTGGTGCTGGGCGATCCCCTGTGCTCGCTCGGAAAGCCGCGATAGCGGGGAGCGAGAGTCTGGAGAGAAGTCCGTTTCCTGCCGGGGTCATTGCCGAGACGTTCGGCGGAGAACGATCACGGAAGCGTTGCGCGCCACGACTTGCAGTCCGTCCGGGATTTCTCCATCGAGCATTCCGCGTATGAGCGGCGACGTCCGCTGAACCGGCGAGGCCTCGTCCCGCAGGCCAGGATAGAGGATCAAGTAGCTGGACCTGAATCGGTCCATCTCCTGGAACAGCCTATCCCGGCTCCAAACCACGCTCGTAAACGGCGGATCGGTCACACACAGCGTTGGGTGGCGGAGGACGTATGCCGTCGCCTGGCCATTAGTGGCCGTAATCACTTCGGCGGGCGAGAGACTTGTGCGTGCCCATGAAGTCAGGTCACTGGGGGAGCCAGACCCACGCCAAGCCTTCGTCACTTCATCGGGCGCCACGAAGGGAGTGTAGCGCCAAAGCTCGCCCAAATGAACCGTGGCGTATCCTGTCAACACGAGAGCAAGGCAGAGCAAACGGAGCGCCCGTCCCGTAGGCGCTTCCTCAATCGCCGAAAGCGAGTAGGCGCCGAGCAGTAACAGCAGGGGAAGCAGAGCACTGAAGTAAGCTGACCCGACGGAAACCACCATGGTCGTATCGGCATAGACCATGGCGGCGGTATAAGTGCAAATCAGCACCCAGAGCATCCAATATGCCGGCGCGAACTTAGCGCCCCGGCCCCTCGATAACCACCAGGAGCGAAAACCGAGGAGTAACAATCCCGCTACGCCAGCGAAGACACACGCCACGGCGATGCTCCGCCCGGCCCTGGCCTCACCGAGTAAGACGTGATACAGGGCTGCGGCAGACGGTCGCACGGTCAACGGCCACAACTGGAACGAGCGCCTGGCTACGCTGCCCTTCCAGGAGCCGCTCAACGCGACGTTTCGAGCCATGCTGGCGCCAATGGCGCTCAACGCCAGGACGGAAGTCGACAGATCGAGCGAAGTGCGCCGGCTCCGGTGAAGCAGCGCGCGGAGGCAGAAAAACGCGAGGGCCCCGGCGAGCAGGAACAAGCCCGCATAGCGTATCCAGTAGGAGAGACCGAGGAGGAGCCAGCCGCACGCCTGCCATGCCAGTCCACGCCGCTCCGCCGTAAGTAGCGCTCGCGAGAAGCAGAGAACCGCCACCGCCACGACCAGCATGAATAACTCTTCAGTGGCGATTGAGCCGGCCATGATGAGCGGACACGAATTGAGGACGAGCAAGAGCATCGCAACCCGGAAGTCGACCGGCCGGATTCCAGCCGGAACTGCCAGTCCTATAATCAGGGGCGAGAGGGCGAAGGACACGAGTGAGATGCCGGCCGCCGCCATCGCGGTGGAAATCCCGGTTGTGGCAAGCGCCGCAGTGAGGATGGAATACACTGGAGGAAACGTCGTCATGGGAGCGGGAATCGTCCCGTGAGAACGCTCCGCGTCATAGTAAAGGATCGAGGTCTTGATTCCGTTCCCTTGCCGGATGTTGTCGGCGACACTCAAATACTGACACGCATCGTTTCCCAGTGCCACCGCCCTGGTGTGGCCGAGAAGGCCGAGAGAGAGGATGGCCGCCAGCGCGCACCACGCCGCGAGTTCGATGGGAGCCGGCCGCCACACTTCGCCGGGAGGGAGCGTGCGCGAGGGATCGCGTCTTCCATGCCACATATGAAGACTCAGCGCTCATGTTAACACGCCGGCATTCTGCTTCCCTGGCTTTCGGTTCGTTGATGGAAGGAAACACGGGCAAGCTAAAGCATGCTCCACCTAAAGCGGCAATTCGTGCAGCAGGGCCGGAAACACGGACTGCACGAACGCGGCGCCGGTCTGTTCGGCGGCGTCGATGCCGGCCGGCCCGACGGGGACGGTGATGCGCACAAGCGCCGTATCGCTGCGGCGGTAACGAATGGAATCGACCACGGCCCAGAACTTGGCGGCGTATTCGGTGGCGATCACGCGGTTGTGGCTTTGATACCAGTATAAGGTGACGCTCTTCTCGTCGCCGTGCTGCACCACGTAGCGGTTGACCGTGATCGGCGCCTCCCAACCGGGCACGCGAATGGAAAGGAAGTCTTCCTTCACGGGCTCCCAACCGGACCCCGGCAGGCAGTTCTTCGGAGAGTGCGGAGCTTGCCCGTAGCGCTGGGTGCGAAAGTACGCGATGTAGAGGCCGGCGACCTGCCGGGTGGTCTGATTCACAAAGAACCGGTTGAGCGTGTCGTCTGCCTTGAGAACGTCCAACGTTTCCCGATCCAGCGGAAAATCGCGAACGATCAGCCAGTCGCCGAGCACGGAGGGAAACAGCAGCAGCGGTGCGACCGGCGGCGTGGTTTCCGAGCGCGAGGCGAAGGCATAGAACGCCGCGGCTTCGAGCAGCAGCAGCACGGCCACCACGCGCACGTACGCATTCGTCTTCATGCCTGCGCCCTCCCGCTCCGCGCGGCGAGCCGGATCGAAAAGAGAATCGCCCTGTGCAGCAGGAACAGAATCACGCCGGCGGAAAGGAAGATCACCATGCCGGTGGATTCGTGGAAGAAGCCTTCGGCGAGGTCGCTGCGGATTTCGGAGAGAATGCCGGTGACCATCACGCGGCCGGCGTTGGCGGTCAACGCGACAGGGATGGTGGCCAGGAAGAGCACCACGCGCAGCCAGGCGCGCTTCTCGAAGAAATAACCGTAGACCAGCGAGAGAAACGTCAGCGAGAGCAGCGAGCGGATGCCGCTGCACGCTTCGACGACCGAGAGTTGCTGATTGGGGAGATCGAGAATATTGCCCTCGCGCATCACCGGAATGCCGATGGCGAGCAGCCCCGCCGCGGCGATGCGGGTGGCCAAAATCTGCAACGGGAAGGTGAGGCTGTTGTAGACCACGGTGGGAATCGGCACCATGAAGAAGAGCAGAAACAAGGGAAACGCGAGTTTGCGCACGATCGGCGGGCCGCCCACCGTCCACACGGCGCCGATCAGCGTGATCACGAGAGCCGTGCGCGCGGTAAACAGCTCCACGCCCAACGTGCCGATGAGGAGTTGCAGACCGCCCCAGACGACCAGTACGAGGCCCCACCAGGTGGGCCGCGCCTCGGTGGAGAGCAACTCCGCGCGCCGCTGCCAGACGATGTAGCCGGCCACGAGCGGCACGAAGAACCCGTGGCCCATGTCGGGATCGTTCCACCACTGCGCGACGAGCCGCTGCAGAACGGAGGCGTAGCAGACCGCGAGCGGCACCGCGATCCAAGCGATGGCCGCCCAAGGCACACGCATCTTCGGAGTGGTTTCCGCGGCAGCGGTCATAGGGCCTGCGCCTATCATATCAACCTAGGTGGGCGGGCGCCCGGGATCTCATGAGGGGTGGCCAATACCGAGACAGGCCCAGTTGTATGGGGTCCGCTCACTCCTCCCGCTCACTCCTCCCCAGCAGCCACCCGTCTGAACGCGCTAAACTGATCTCGTCTATGATTGAATCCCTCCACATTTCAGGATTCAAGCTCTTCCGCGATATCACGCTGCCGAGGCTGGGCCGGCTGAATCTGTTTGTGGGAGAGAACAACACGGGGAAGAGCTGCCTGCTGGAGGCGATCAGGTTGTATGCGGGGCGGAGCCCCGTCGCGGATGTTCTTCTGGCTGCCGCAGCGCGGTCCCCTGAGGAACTTAGACTTTGGGACTCGGATGGGCTCAGCGAAGAAGGCGTACCGGTTTTGCATCCTGTTTTCGGGCTGTTCCATCGCACCGACGACGTCGCCAAAGGCATTGTCATCGAGAGCATTGGAGATTCAAGCCCTCTACGTATAGGCTGTCTGGCTCGTCCGATGGTCACTGACGGGGCGGGCTTTGGACGCTATGTCCCTCTGACCTATGGAGAAGCGCTCCTTCCCGAAGGGGTCGAGATGGCTCTCGTAGTATTCCGCGGCGACCGGCAGGTGGGCTTGGTTACCCGCCAACTGCTACAGACGAACCTTCTGGCGGGAGACCGGGCTCAAGATGGCGAGAGGTTCTTGAACGATGACGCTTCGAGCGTCGCGTTTCTTCCGGCGAAGGGACTCTCGGATGAAAAGGCCGCGACCATGTGGGATGCTCTTGTCCAAGGCCCCGGCCAGGAATTAGTTCTCGGTTGGCTGCGTATACTGGACTCCCAGATACAGGATCTAGCGTACATTGGGCGCAAGTATGGGCGCCTTGCCCTGCTTAAGACCGGAGGCCAGGGCCGAGTGCCATTGCAGTCAGTGGGCGACGGGCTGACGAAGCTCTTCCACATTGCCCTTGCGGTGGCGTCTGCGCCAAAGGGAGTCCTCCTCATCGACGAGTTTGAAAACGGCCTGCACTGGAGCGTCCAGGAGAAGCTCTGGCTCGCTCTCGCCAAGGCGGCAGGTGAGTTCAATGTGCAGATATTCTGTACGACTCACAGCCGCGATTGCATCGAGGGTTTCGCGGCCGCCGCAAAGGAAGCCGGGCCCGATGGCGCAGCAATCTACCGGCTCGAACGTAAGGGCGACGACATTCTTGCCACAGACTTGCCTCTCATCAACGTTGCCGCCGCGATGCGGGAACACGTGGAAGTGCGTTGAGTCATGGCCGAACCGGGCAAGGTTGACTCTAAGTCGGAAAGCGAGTTACTGCTCCTGGTTGAGGGCGTCAACGATTGCCATGCAGTTTTCCAACTGATGTGGCTGGTCTACGGCGCCGATCCGGTCTTTGGTATTCACGAATGTGGCAGCGATGACAAGGTTCTAGAGAGCCTTGCCGCCCGGATTGTGAGCACGACTCCAATGCAGAAAGTATTGGGGCTGGTCCTGGACGCCGACATCGAAGGCTCACACCCCGATCAGGTTATCCAGAGTCGTCTCGATCAACTCGTGGCCAGAGCAGGAACATACTATCCCCTGCCGGCCGTTTTTCCTGAACAGGGGCTGATCCTCGAACCTCTCGGCAGCAGACCGGACGCGGATCGGTTGCCCAGGCTGGGTGTTTGGCTAATGCCGAACAACAAGGCCTATGGGATGTTTGAGGACCTCCTGATGGGCTCCCTGTCCGATCAGGTGGCCGCATACACAACCGCGGTTGTGAAGCAGGCCAAGGCAGACGGCGTCGCGAGGTTCAAGGACGTCCATCTTTCGAAGGCGGTCATCCGCACGTACATGGCGTGGCAGGACCCGCCGGACGTTCAGTACCTTGGCCTGGCAATCAAGAAACGTGCGTTTGCGAATATCGAATCGGAGTGCGGGCAGTTCGTTCAGTGGCTTCAGCAGCTCTTTGGTCAGCCTGCCGCGAAGGCTGTCTGATGTCACCGAACGCGTGTTGTGCCGCCGATTCCCGTGTCGCGCAATGAACCCTGCCTCATTGTTCGCGGCTTACTTCGCCACTTTCGCTTCCAACTCCGCCCAGCGCGCGTACAGCTTCTCGACGACCTTTTGGGCTTGCTGCATGCGTTCGTAGGCTTCTGTAAGACGCTTGGCATCGGGGCCGGACTCTTGCATCTCGCGGTGCCAGGCGGCTAACTCGTGTTCGGCTTCTAATATCTTCTCTTCCATGGCGTCCCACTCGCGCTGTTCCAAGTAGGCTAGTTTTCGCTTGGGACCATCGTCTGGCGTGGGCGGGCGCGGTTGTTTGTCGGGGGACTTTTGGGTGGGTGACTCGATGCGCGACGACTCCCATTGCGAATAGTCGGCGAAAGTCTCTCCGTTGCCGCCATCGAGACCGACCACGACAGTCGAGACGCGGTCGAGTAAGTAGCGGTCGTGACTGACTAAGACGATGGCGCCGGGGAACTCCAAGAGGCTATCTTCGAGAACTTCGAGCGTTGGAATGTCCAGGTCGTTGGTAGGTTCGTCGAGTAAGAGCACGTCGGCGGTAGAGAGCATCAGGCGCGCGATCATGGCGCGGGCGCGCTCGCCGCCGGAGAAACGCGCCATAGGCATCTCAAGTTGTTCGTCGAGGAAGAGGAAACGCTTAGCCCATCCGGCGACGTGCGTGGGACGGCCGCGGTACATGACCGAATCGCCCTCGGGACACAGGGTACGGCGCAGGCTGAGTTCCGGGTCGAGATATGCGTGGCGATCCTGGGCGAAGCTGACGATTTGCAGCTTGTCGGCGCAACGGACGGAGCCTTCATCGGGCGCGATCTCGCCTTCGAGGATCTTCAGCAACGTGGTCTTCCCGCTGCCGTTGGCGCCGACCAGGCCGACGCGCACGCCGGGCGCGAGAACGAGGTCCAGATCCTGAAACAGCTTGCGCCCTCCGAGCGTCTTGCTAATGCCTTTGGCTTCGATGAGACGCTTCGTCTTGCGATCGGACGCGGTGAAATCGATCTGCGCGGTCGAGGTACGGCTGCGCGCGGTGACGTCGGCGAGTTCCTCGATCAGGCGGCCAGCCGAATCGATGCGCGCGCGCGATTTGCCGGTGCGGGCCTTGGGGCCGCGGCGCAGCCATTCGACCTCGCGCTTCACCTTGGTCTCGAGCGAATCCTGCCGCTTGGCTTGCGCCTCTAGAAAATCGGCGCGCCGCTCCAGGAACTCGCTGTAGTTCCCGGCCACCTGGAAGGCGCTCTGCGGATAGATACGGTTCACCTCCATCATCTGCGTGGCGACGTTCTCGAGAAAATACCGGTCGTGAGTGACCACCATGCAGGCGTTGGCGGCGAGGAGGGCGTTTTCGAGCCACAGGATGCTGTCCAGATCCAGGTGATTGGTCGGCTCGTCGAGTAGCAGCACGTCGGGTTCGGTGACCAAGGCAGCGGCGATGGCGAGCCGCTTCCGCCAACCGCCGGAGAGCGATGCGGCGGGAGTGGCGGCGGATTCGAAGCCTGCGCGGCCGAGCATCATCTCCTGGCGCGCGGTCCTCTCCTGAGGTTCGAGTGGCAGACCGGCGAGCGCCGCAGCGAGGACGGAGCCGACCGTATCGCCGGGAGCGAAGATGGAATCCTGGGGGACGTAGGCCAGCCGGGTGAGCTTGCGCAGCGCGCGCACGCCGGAATCCGGCTCCTCGCGGCCAGCGAGGATTTCGAGCAGCGTGGTCTTACCGCTGCCGTTGGGTCCGATCAGCCCGGTGCGCTCGCCTTCGGAAATACTCACCGAGAGGTTCTCAAACAGGGGCCGTGCGCCGAACGACTTTGTGATCGCGGCGCCAATCAATAGAATTGCCATCTCCTTCCAGCATGGCATGGCAGCGCATGGCCGCGCCGGCCAGACCGGAAATGACGCCTGCGCCGTCCCTACTTGGTCAGCGCTTTCCAGCGCGCCTTCAGGCGATCGAGGAGGCCGTGCGGCGGAGGCGCGGGCTGCTCGGCCGGCAATGCGGCCAGGATGCCGGAAGCTGCCTGCGGCGTGTAGACGGGCGGCGTGGCGGGGCAGGCGCTTTCGGATGCGAGGCGGATGCGGCCAGAGGCGAGCACATACTCGCGGCGCACGCGCTGGCCGGCCTTGTTCACCACGCAAACGGAGAAGCCAGGATCGGCGCGCCCGGCCACGCCCGCGGGTTCGGCGAGCACCGGCAAGTAGCCTTCGAGGTTGCGCTCCACGTGGCCGGTTTCGTAACGGTGGTGGCGGAAGCTATAGACGAACACGCGGAAACTATCGAAATCGTAATCGTGAATGCCGCTGGCTACGGTGGCCCACACCCAGACGTCTTTGCGTTCGTCGTGGTCGGCCATCTGGCCGAGGGAGGCATAGGAGACGATGCGATGGCCCTCGGCATACTGAGCCACTTCGTCGGGAATGGCCATCGAGACGAAGCGGGTCAACACCCAGCCGGCCTGGCCGGTCGAAACGCGCACCAGACTCCAGTAATCGAGCGAGGGCGCGGGCCGGCCGGCGGCGGGCTCCTCGGGCTCGGGCGGCGGCGCGTCCGGGTCCCGGCCGGAGAGCGCGAGAAGATCGGCCGGCGGCGGAGGAGGCTTGGGCATGGGCGGCGGCGGGATCTTCCCCTTTGGCTCGGCCTTCTTCGACTGCTTCTTCGGCACCGGGACCACCAACGGGGCACGCGCCAGCTCGGTGCGCGGCAGGGCAATGGTGGCCAGCACGTCGAACTTCTCTGCGGTGCGGATTTGGAGGAAGCTGGGCGCGGCGCGCGAGGGCTGCGTGTGGGCGTTCAGATCGCTATAACTGGTGGCCTTCCCTTGCGAGGCCATCCCGGCCGCACGGTCGGCGAGCGCCTGCAGGCTCGCCATATCCGCCGCGGCCAGCAACTGGTGGGCTTCGGTCCAGCCCTCCTTCCCGGCCCGCGTGCGCACGTGGATGAGGCTCCGCCGCCGCGCCAGGATCTCCAACCGCTCGCCGTGTTTCACGGTGGCCACCACGGCGGATTGGAGGGAGATGTCGCCGTGAATCTTGAGCGTGGCCGGACCCACGAAGGCCTGTCCGATGGCAGGCTCATGCCCCGCCGTGCCGGAGCGGCAGCCGGCCAGCACCAGCGGCGCAGCCAGGAGGATCGCCCTACATATGAACCGGAATCGCACCTATCGTGATTCTAGTGCAGCGGGCCGCAGGGTTTCATCTACCGCCCGGCAGGCAACGGCGGCGGGCCTACTGATCGGCCTCATCCAGGAACGATGTAGCGATGCGGATGACGAGGTCGGCCTTGCAGTCCAGGACGACGTGCCCACAGCCTGGAATGAAAGCGAGTTGGCCCTTCGGCAGCAAATGGTAGATGTCGACCAGGTGATCGGCACGCGTGTACTGATCGCGGTCTCCGGCGATGAGGAGCGTGGGCGCCTTTATGGCGCGGACTTCGTCCTGCTTCACGAAAGACGGGGCGCGGTACATCATGTCGAGTTCCCGAATCAGCGGCTCCCACAGTTCTGGCCTGGCCATGATTTTCTTTCTGGCCGCCACCAGACCGGGGACCTGCTGTTGCATGAGTTCGGGCGTGAGCGGAGGGGCCTCGGCCGACTGCAAAGTGTTTCCGTAGGAACCGATCGGTCCGCCGATGGCGATCAGGCGATGGATCCGTTCCGGGTGCGTGGAAGCGAGGATATAGGATGTGATCGCTCCTTCGCTGAAGCCGAGCAGGTCGACCTTTTCGCCGTTAGGGAAGATACTCTCGATGACCGCGGCGGCGTCCTGAGCGAACTGGCGATGGGACAGAGGGAGGTTGCCGCGCTCAGAGCGCCCATACCCGCGAGTGGCAATGGCGATAACGGTGCGCTGCTTGCTTATGGCGCCGATCAGATCGCCGAATTCGTCAATGTAACCATACTCGCCGCCGTGTAATAGCAGCAGCGGGCGGCCTCCGTTCCCATAGCGTTCATAGTAGAGCTTCGCGTCGGGGGTTTGGACGTAGTGGCCCGCCATGTCGTCCGACCCGTACCGCGGCCCCTCCTTGATCTCGTCCGCGGCGAGTGCGGGAATCGCCGCAATCATGGTTGCCAGTAAACCCGTAAGAAATGGTGTGTGCACTAATGCCGATCCTTTCCCCTCCGATCTTCGCATCGGTTGGCGCGCAGGATATGGTCAAAGTTACGAAGCCGCGATTGTGAGTTGTGAACCGGCCTTCGCCGGATGTGAAGCGGGTGAGACGTTTGGCGGGAATCGCGCCGCCCGGTGGGCGCGCCCCTTATCGGAGTTGCGCAGCGCACTGAACGGGCGGTACGATGTCGTGCGTCAAGACATGCCAGGGCCGATCCGGCCCGGAGAGCAAGGAGGTATTGAGATGCAGTTCGGGATTCACTCGCTGCTGTTCCGAGAGACATTCCTCGACAAGGACCTGCCCTTGCTCGACAAGTGCAAAGGGCTCGGGTTCGACGCCGTCGAGATCATTCCCTTCGACGCCGACGGCTTTCCGGCGGCCAAGGTCAAAGCAGCCGCCGCCGATCTGGGTCTGACCATCAACACCGGCTACGGCATGCCGGATCAATACAACATCATCTCGCCCGATCCCTCGATCCGGCGCGATGGCATCCAGTTTGCGAAGAAGCTCATCGACCTCAGCAACGAAGCGGGGTCGAAAATCCTGACCGGATTGATCCACTGCGGTTGGGGCTACCTGACGGGCAAGATGCCGACGGCCGACGAGTGGAAGTGGGGCGTCGAGGGGATGCGCGAGATCGCCGGCTACGCGCAGGAGACTTCCGGCCTGGTGATGGGCATCGAGACGGTCAATCGCTTCGAAAGCCACCTCATCAACACCGCCGCCGATGCGGTCCGGTTCGTGCGCGACATCGGGCTCCCCAATGTGAAGGTGCACCTCGACACGTTCCACATGATCCGCGAGGAGAATGATTTCCCTGCCGCGGTGCGAGCCACCGGCAGCTACGTCGGGTACGTCCACGCTTGCGAGAACCAGCGCGGCATTCCCGGCACCGGCATGGTTCCCTGGGTCCCCTTCTTCGAGGCCCTGCGGCAGATCGGCTACGACGGCTGCGTGACGATCGAGTCGTTCGACCCTGGTCTCGAAAGCGTGGTCAAGCTGTGCTGTATTTGGCGGAAGCTGGCCGATTCCCCGGAGCAGCTTGCCACCGAGGGGCTGCGGTTCCTCAAAGGCGTTTACGCGCAGGTTTACTTGCGAGAGGCCGCGTCGTCCAATTGAGTGCGTTCCCGGAGCCGCCAGCCGCCCTCAGAAAATGAAGGCGAGACCGCCGCGCACGCTGCGCGGGTTATCGACCAGCAGCAACTCGCCCGCCGAGGTATGGATGCCGAGGTAGCCCTGCGCCAGGAGATTGCGCAACTCGGCGGTGGCCTCGACGCGCTTGCCCAGGCCGGGGATGGGCTGCCGCACGAACACGTTCAGGCCCGGCAGCGCGCGCAGCGGCTGCATGCTGTATGGGTTGTCGGCCATCACCCAGCGCGCATCGCCGATGGCGATCTGGTAGCTGGCGATCATATGCGTGCCGGTGTGAGGCAGCGTCATGGCCAGCCGCGCGGTGACGGCCTGGCGGCGTCCGGCGTGGATCATGGAGCGGAGTTCATCCGGGCTGTTGCTCTGGAGGGTTTCGTGCCAGGCGGTGAGGGCGCCCTCGTTGCCATAGGCGACGGTGGCGCTCACGTGTTCACCCATGCGCTGAGTGAGCGAGGCATCGAGTCCCGACATGGCGAAGTTGCCGGCGTCGAAGACGGAACTGTTCGAGAACAGATCGGGAACCACGTTGCCGGCCATGAAGAACCCGGTGGGCAAGACCACGGCCAAGGCGGCGTCGTCGAGCGCCTCGCGATAAGCCGACAGGCGAAGCGTGCGCGACCCCATCCCGCGCGCCACGGCAATTTCGAAATCCTCGCCGCGCTGCAGCCGCGCACGGCCCCGGGCGAGCGACAGGCGCGGAAACATGCCGAGCGTGTTCAGGTCCTGGCGCAAGTCGGCGTCGTCCGCCGTGCTATCGCCGACCTCCGGGCGGGCGTTGCCGGAGGAGAAAGCCACCTCGACATCGGTCGCACGATCCGCCGCCCACGCCAAGCGCACATACGGGCTGAGGTACGTCACATGATCGAGGAAGGACACCATGTCCGCCTGGCTGCCATACCGCACGGACACGCTGTCGGCAAGCTGGGTGCGATTATCCAGGCTCGCCGAAACCGTGCGCAGGATCGGGACGCCCGCGTCGGCACCCACCAGTACCGGCCCCAGGCGTTCCGGCAGATACAACTGGCGCATGGTGAAGGAAGCCACCGGCTTGCCGCCGGCGAGATCGGTGCTGAAGCTGGTGCGAAACGCCGCCACCGGCGTGCCGGTTTGCGAGCCGTAGCCGAAGTTACCGCTCATCTGCAGCAGGTTGTTGCCGCAAAGCGAGGTCGCCACTGCGAACGCCGTGCCCAGATCCGCCTCACTGGCGGCGTTAGCCACCATGGCGCCATCGCCGGCCGAGAAGCGGAGAATGCCGCGCGTATCGGTGAGCACGGTTACCGGCGGAGCGTTGCTGCCGGTCCCCGGCGGGTCGTCGCGGAAATGCATCACCGGACGCGCGTCGGAAGCGCTGCGCAGCACCCACTTCCAGTCGTCGGCAATGAGCGTGCCATTTTCGAAATTGGGATAGTCCAACTGAATGGAGCTGAACAGGGTGTTCAAGCTGACATGCAACCGGCTAAGCCGCCCGGACTGGACCGCGATGTCGCGGCGAACGGCCGGCACGAAACTGGCCAGGGTCACGCGTAGCGAGTACAACGAGGGGAAAAGGCCGGCCAGATGGAACTGGCCGTTCTGGTCGCTGAGGACCTTGCCGACCTGCCGGTCCTGGCGATTGAAGACCACTACCGTTGCGCCCATCTGCGGGACGCCGCGCGAGTCGTTCACCACGCCTGCGATCGAACCGGAAAGCTTGACTGGCTGGATGGCTTCCGCCGCACCCGGCACGAGTAAGCACAGCACGCCCGCCAACATCCAAGCCGCCGTGTTATGCGCCTTGTTCGTCACCATCGCGACGCTCGCCGCACCCTCTAGACGGACGCAAGCCCGTATCTTAGGTTACCGTAAATTTAGCCGACGGTGTGAGGGTCTGGTTACGGCTCTTGTCGACTATTTTCATCTGCAACGTGTATTGCCCGGGGAGGAGACTCTTCAGGGGCAGGAACTTTTCGATCGTCATCTGGGCGGCCGAGGCGTCCGGGATCTCGCTGAAGTCCTGTGTGACGTCGAAGATCTTCTCGTTGGAGCCCGAGCGCACCAGTTCGTATTCCACCGTGCCGAGCGGCTTGTGAGTGTCCTGATCAGCTCCCAAATTGTAGACTTTAAAGTAGATGCCCATCTTCTCGTCGTGCTTGAAGACGTCGCCCATGCGCGGCCGGACCTTGGAATCGCCAATAATGAACTGGCCGGCGCCGATACTCTTCATGGGCACCTTTTCGATAATATCCGCCAGCATCACGCTGCTGAAACTGGCCTTGTCCGGGTCCAGGCGGGGCACCACGATGGATTGCTCGAAATTGTTCATGTTGCCCGCGGTCAGATCCTTGGACACCACATTGAGCCGGTAGGTCCCCGGCGCCAGCGGTATCGCTTTCTGGTAAATCGACTTTTGCGCCTGGTAGGCCTGCAACATCTGCGGCGGAGCATCCACGGCGACGGTGTCCTCGAAGGTGGTCACGATGCGGCGCGTCATGGTGGTGATGCGGCCGAAAACATTCACCGTGGCGCGCTGCAAACCTTCCTTCGAGGTGTACTGCAAATCCTTGTTATCGAACTGCACCGTGACGTAGGTCAGCACGGAGGCATCGGTGACCGGGAAGAAATCGGTGCGCACTTTGCACGGCAGGACGTTGTAGCTGATCTTGGAGTAAACCGCGGCCTCCAGGTCCGGGAACTTGACCTTCGGCGGGGTGTGCAACTTGGCGTACGTGTCCAGGCGGGTGAACTCGTTCATGCTCTCCGGCTGCATGTTGCCCCAAGCGGACCCATTGTGGGTGCCGTCGGTGTTCTGGAAGCGCTGGTTCTTGGTGCTCATGCCCATCTGCTCCATCATGGTGAGTCCGGCGCCGGGGACGTACAGCAAGGCGTCTTTCTCGGAGGCGTCCATGGTCATGTGGAACTCGCCCGACATGGTGGGATCGACGAATTCGATGATCACGTTGTTGCCAATGCCGTCGATGTACCGGTAGCGCCAGTCCTGGAACGGATAAGTGGACGTGGTGCCACCGCCCTCTTCCATGGGCCGCTCATAACTCCCGCCCGAGGAGTGATCGTCGATCTCGTCCGGCGGGCCGTACACGATGTAGATGCGCCCGCGATCCGTCTTCCAGCCCGGAATTCCGGAAGGGTAGTGCTCGTTGGCGTACGCGATGCGGCGGTAGTGTTCTTCCTTGAATTCGTTTTCGATGGTGTCCGGCGTGGGATCGCGCCGCAGCCAGAAACTCTCGATGAACTGCTCGCGCTCTTCGTCCGTCTGCAGGCGTTTGAAGGCGGAGCGCTCTTCATCGGTAATGATGTAGGTGACGTCCTCGTTCAGCCACTTGCGGTAGGGCGACTCCAGCTCTTTCTTGAGTTGCGCTTCCTTCCGCTTTTTCTGCTTTTCCGTCAGCGGCCGGGCGACGGTCTCTTGCAGAGCTTGAGCCTTATCCTTGTCCTGTTGAGAATCGGTCGACTGGCCGGCCGCAATCAGGCAGACCGCGATCGAAATCGAGATGCAAACGATAGAAAGACGTAATCGGTCCATGCGACACCCGCGACGGGACAGGAGTAATCTTGAGCTCGATCCCATTGTAGAGCCGCTATCGTAAGCCGGTCAATCCCGTGAAAGCGGGGCACACCTGTGGCTGGCGGCGCAGGGCCGGGCCCTTCTCGCTAATCCGCCAGGGTTACTGGCAGGCGCGGCGTTGCCCTGGCGTCCTGGTCCTCCGTGTCCGCGCCAATCGATTCCTGGCAGGGGATGCAGTAGCGGGCCCAAGGCAACGCCTTTAGGCGCTTGGGCGGAATCGGCTCCTCGCAGCCCAGACAGGTGCCATAATCGCCCGTATCGAGGCGATCCAAGGCGGCCTCGATCATCCGCAGTTGCAGGTAGTCGAGCCGGTTCAGGCTCAGCGACACGGATTCGTCGTGGGTGATCTGTGCCTGGTCTTCTTCCCCCACGCGGCCCATCTTCGCCAGCGTGTCGAACTTGACCCCGAGCCCCGCCATCACGTCCCGCCGCTTGTTCTGCAGCATCTCCCGGTACATCCCGTTACCGGACGCCATTGGTTGCCTCATCGCGCCCTCCCGGCGAAAGATTCTCGCCATAACAATTCATAAGGTCAGAGCAAGGTAGCAGAATTCTCGACAGAAAATCAAGCAAGGTGTTGGTTAGGGGTCGCCAACACATATTTGGTGAGCGGGGCCTCGCTCTCCAAAGTTGGCGTTGGAGTCCCTAAGTGGCCGGATTCGGCTCCCGGCGGGGGCGTGACGAGCGCAAACTGCTCGCTCGACCGGCGCGGGGAGACCGGCCTATTCTCCCTTTAGAGAACGTTCCATCAGGCGCCGAATGGCTTCCCGCGGCGATAGTGCATGGTACAGCATCTGGTACATCTGTTCGGTGATCGGCATCTCGACGCCGAAGCGGCGGGCGAGTTCGACGGCGGCCTGAGTGGTCTTGACCCCTTCCGCAACCATGTTCATCGAACCGACAATCTCATCGAGCTTGCGCCCGCGCGCCAACTCCACACCTACCATGCGGTTGCGGCTGAGGTCGCCGGTGCAGGTGAGAACCAGATCGCCCANNGTCATCTCCGCCAGCCCGCGCGTGATCAGCGCCGCCGTCGCGTTGTGCCCAAGCGCCATGCCATGAATCACGCCAGCGCCGATGGCGATCACGTTCTTGATCGAGCCGCCAATTTCTACACTGATAGGATCTGGCGAGGTATAGACGCGGAAAGTGGGCCCGGAAAAGGCCTCCTGCACGCACCGGTTGAGCTCTTCGTCTGGCGAAGCTACTACTAATGCAGTTGGATCACCACGCGCGACCTCCTTGGCGAAGGTTGGCCCGGAGAGAGCCGCTACCTGGAGAGGAAAGGCGCTGCCTGTCGAAGAGATTACTTCCGACATGCGTAGTATTGTGCCGACTTCGAGACCCTTAGTGGCACTGACGAAGGTCATGGAAGAGGTGAGGAAGGGCAGCATCTCAGTGTACATGCGGCGCACGTGGTGCGAAGGCATCACGCTCACGACCACGTCCGCACTCTCGAGCGCAGTTCCCAAGTCACTGGTAATCAGCACATTATCAGCGACTTGATAACCAGGAAGATAGACGTCGTTCTGCCGTTCGGCCTGCATCCGTTGGGCGACATCGCTCTCAAAAACCCAGAGCTGGACGCGCTCAAAACGGGGGGCAAGCACGATGGCCAACGCCGTTCCCCAGGCCCCGCCGCCAATCACAGCCAGCCGCTTCATTGTTTCTTCGCTCCGAAACTGAACGCGCTCTCGGTTCCCGCCCGCAGCTTCCGGATATTGCTACTATGTTTGTAGATTATCAACGCGGCAGCGATTGCGGCCGCAGTCTCGAGGGGCCAAATCAGTCCCGAAATCAGCCAGACCGCGAGCGGGAACACGGCCGCCGCCACGATGGAGCCGAGAGAGACGTAGCGCGACCAGGCGACCACGCCCACGAACACCACCAACACCGCCGCCAGGGCGAGCGGCGTCAAACAAAGAAACGCGCCGACGAAGCTGGCGACGGCCTTGCCGCCGTGGAATCCGAGGAACACGGTGTAGGCATGGCCGAGCATCACGACCACCGCCGCCGCCGCCTTGAAGTGCACATCGCCGCCGGTGAGCCGGCCCGCCGCCCACACCGCCAGGTACCCCTTGGCAATGTCGAGGAGGAGGGTGGCCACGCCAACGCCCCAGCCGGTGGTGCGGACGACGTTGGTGGCGCCTATATTGCCGCTGCCTGCGCCACGCACGTCGCCGCCGGTTTTCCATTTCACCAGGAGGTATCCGAACGGAATGGCGCCCAGGAAGTAGGCGAGCAGGAGAGCGGCGATGGGCATCATGACTGGAAAGGGAACTCCGCAAGCTTCGTGTACAGACTGCCGCCGGGCCGCAATTCGCTGCGGTAGAGGTGGAAAGCGGGTGCGGTGAAATTACCGAATTCGAGCTCGGGCAGCCCGGCGATGGCCTCGCGCAGCGGTTGCAGGTTGGGACGGTCCTTGATGCGCGCCAGGGTGAGATGGGGCGAGAAGGGGCGCATCTCCGGCGCCACGCCCAAAGCGGCGGTGGCGCGATCGGTCTCCGCGGCGAGTTCGGCGAGGCCGGGGGCCTCGATGCCGCACCAGAAGACGCGCGGCGCATGCGGATTGGGGAAGAAGCCAAGGTGGTGAATGCGGACGGAAATGGCCGCGCGGGCCGGCAGGCGGGCGAGCGCGGTTTTCAATTCCGCGAGGCGCTCGTCGGGCCAATCGCCGATGAACTTGGTAGTGATGTGGAGATTGGCGGGCGGGCTCCACTGGATGCGCGCGGTGGGCCGGAGCCGCTCGATCAGACTTGCCAGACTGGCGGCCACGCCGGGCGCGAGATCGAGAGCGGTGAGCAATCGCATGGGCGCTTTCCATTGTAACGGTGGATGAGGGAAGATGGTTCGGCGATGCCGCGATTCGGCCCCATCCTCGAACGGTCCTGCTATGCGCGGCCGACCGCGGAGGTGGCGCGCGCGCTGCTCGGCAAGGTGCTGGTGCACGGGCCGGCGGCCGGAATTATCGTCGAGACCGAAGCTTATCCGGGGCGCGACGACCTGGCATCTCATTCCGCGCGCGGCGTCACGGCCCGTACGCGCGTCATCTTCGGCGCGCCCGGCCACGCCTACGTCTACCTGATCTACGGCATGTACACGTGTCTCAACCTGGTTGCAGAGCCGGACGGCACGCCGGGTTGTGTGCTGATTCGCGCCCTGGAGCCGGTGGCGGGCGTCGAAGACATGCGGCGGCGCCGGCCCGCCGCCCGCAGGATCGAGGACATCGCGCGCGGCCCCGGCCGGCTCACGATGGCGATGGGCATCGCGCTGGCCGATTACGGCGCCGACGTTACGCGCGGCAGGCTGGTGGTGCGCGAGCCGGGGCTGCCGCAAGCGATCGAGATCGATGTCACGCCGCGGATTGGCATTCGCGTCTGCGCCGAGCGCCCGTTGCGGTTTGTGCTGCGCGGCAATCGGTTTGTCAGTGGGCCGCGGTAAGTGAGACGGGCGGGGCAGATACTTCTTCGCTCCGAGACAAGTTGGCGCCGGCATGAGTGCCGGCGCGGCACGCATGAGTGCGCGCGCCACAGGCGTTTCAGGGTGAACACAGTGTTTCCCGCCGATCCACTGAGGAGGCCGCGACTCCGGTTCGAAACAAAGTAACTTCGCGTTGGTTACCGATCTGCACGACTTATCGAGGCAGGCACACAACTTATGACTGCTTCGCGCACACGTTCCACTTTCTACTCGTTGCTGATCCACGTCGCGGCGATCGCGTTTATTCTGTATCTCACCACGGGCACCAACTCGCCTATCACGCTGGTGCGCCCGATGTTACTGGCGGCGCGCGATCTGGTCGCGATGCCTCCCGACGATGGAGGCGGAGGCGGCGGACAGAACCAGCCCGCTCCGGCGCAACTCGGCCGCCTGCCGCGCCAGGCGCCGCGCGCGTTCACGCCGCCGGTAGTCGAGATCCGCAACGCCGATCCTAAGCTGCCCATCGAACCCACCATCCTGGCACCGTCCGATGTGGTGATGCCGGCGGTGAACGTCGCGCAGTGGGGCGACCCGGCGGGCATACTCGGCACGCAATCGGGCGGGCCGGGAAAGAACGGCGGCATAGGTACGGGCGCGGATGGTGGCGTTGGTCCGGGCCACGGCCCCGGCGCAGGCCCTGGCGACGGCGGCGGCGTAGGCGGACCAGGAAGCCGCGGCGGGCGCGGCGTCTTCACAGCGCCAGTGCTGCTGGCAAAGACCGAGCCCGCCTATTCCGAAGAAGCGCGCAAGGGGAGGGTGCAAGGCATGGTGGTCCTGCTGGTCGAGATCGATACCAACGGCCGCCCGCGCGACATACGCGTCCGCCAACCGCTCGGCTTCGGCCTGGAGGAGCGGGCCATCGAAGCCGTCGCGCACTGGCGCTTTCGCCCGGCCTATCGCAATGGCAAGCCGGTTCCGTGCACGGCCGAGGTAGAGGTGAACTTCCGGCTGCTGTAAGTAGCGCGGGCGGGACTGACTTATCCTGTCCGTTATCTCACAATCCGGAGCCACTTACCTTGATGCGCACTTACTTGACGAAGACCAGACAGACCGGGCGTGGCTGCTCGACCGGCTTGTACTTAGCCGGCGTCAACTCGCCGGATCGCGAATGGACTCGAAAGACCTCGATGTTGTCGGAGTCCTGATTCGAGACGAGCAGGAATCTGCCGTCCGGATCGAGCGTGAAGTGGCGCGGCGTCTTACCCAACGTGGGAGTGTGCTCGGGCTCGGCCAACCGGAAGAGCTCGGGCTCGATATCGAACAACGCAATGCTGTCGTGCCCGCGGTTGGACGTGTAGAGCGCGGTTCCGGCGGCGTTGATGGCGATTTCCCCAGCCGTGGTCGGGCGAGTGAAATGAGCGGGCAGCGCGCTGAGCGTCTGGAAATCCTGGAGCTCGCCCTTCGCCGCATCGTAGCGGAAGGCGGTGACGGTGGAGGTAATCTCGTTCAGCACATAGACCACTTTTCCGTTCGGATGGAAGACGAGATGG
Source organism: Bryobacterales bacterium (assembly GCA_003157745.1). Classification (GTDB taxonomy): domain Bacteria; phylum Acidobacteriota; class Terriglobia; order Bryobacterales; family Bryobacteraceae; genus Bog-375. The sequence continues at coordinate 61,883 of PMKM01000092.1, forward strand.
CGCGGTCCGGAGCCGGGGGGCAGCACCGCGAATGGAGGGTCGTTGGGCGCGATCGAACCCTTGGCGGCATCGAAACGGTAGACCAGAATCTGGTCGAGGCCGAGGTCGGCAGTCAGCAGATAGCGGTTGTCGGGCGAGAAGACGGCTTCGTGCGCGTGCGGGCCGACCTGCCGCGCGTGGTTGACGCCGGAGCCGCGGTGCTGGTCGAACGCCACCGCGTCGCCCAGTTTGCCGCCGGGGCCGACGGGGAACACGGCCACGCTGCCGCTCGCGTAATTGGCTACCGCCAGCCAGCGCCCGGTCGCATCGAACGCCAGATGGCACGGCCCGCTGCCCTTGGAAGAGACCTGGTTGATCGAGTTGAGGCGGGCCGCGGCGCGGTCGATCGAGAAGGCGCTGACCATTCCCTGCCCCGCGACCTCGTTGACCGCGTACAGGAATCGACCAGTCGCATCCACGGTCACGAACGAGGGATTGGAGGTGGCCACGGCCAGCCCTTTCGGCGTCAGTTCGCCGGAGAGGGTATTGAACCGGTAGGCGTAAATGCCCTTGGCGCCGCCGCCGGAGTTCGATCCGGAAAAGACGAGCAGATCCGCACCCTGCGCCGCAGCGGCGAGCAGGAGCAGCAACCAAAGAATGTTTTTCACGGTAGTATTACAGCACAAGTGGGCGGGCGGGGAGGGGCATGTCGATCAATCCGGGCTCCGACCTCCGGTGCGCCGGCGTGCTACAGTGCTACTAGGTAGCACTTTGGAGCACTCGCAATGGGAACACTTTCGACAACCAGTCTGAAGCTCGACAGCGCGATGAAAGCGCGCGTGCATCGCATCGCCGCGGCACGGCGCAGATCGCCACACTGGGTCATGCGCGAAGCCGTTGAACAGTATGTGGAACGCGAGGAAAAGCGGGAGCGATTCCGGCGGGACGCACTTGCCGCATGGGCCGAGTATCAAACCACCGGTCTCCACGTCACGGCCGAGGAAGCCGACGCCTGGTTGGCGAAGCTCGAAGCGGGTAAGCACGCCACCACCCCTAAATGCCACGTGTAGAGTGGTCCGGCCCGGCGCTGATGGACGTTGCCCGTCTCCGCGAGTTTCTGGCTCCCAAGAGCCGGGATGCCGCGAAGCGCGCCGTCAAGACGATTCGCCAGGGCGTGAAAGCACTCGGCAAGCACCCAGAGATCGGCCGCCCGGTCGAAGAGTTGCCGCTGGAGTTTCGCGAGTGGGTGATTGAGTTTGGCCCCGGAGCCTGCATCGTTCTGTATCGCTACGACGGGAAACAGGTCCTGATTCTTGCGGTGCGCCACGGACGCGAGGCGGGGTACTGAGATTCAGGCATGATCCGCCGCCGCGACTACGCATGAAGACGACGTGAACCGAACTCCCATCCCTGATTCGTGCCTGCGACTAGCGACGGATGACGACAGGTGCTCACGCGTCCTACAGCCGCCGTTAGACCGAAGCGGCGAAGGTGCGCAGGAAGGGCAGGTCGCCTTCGACGAAATCGAAGCGGGGGAGATTCGGGCGGGGCTCCCAGCGCAGTTCATGGAAGATCAGGTTACGGGGCTCGCCTCGAAAGCTGGCGACGCGAAAGAAGATCAGCGAAATTGGCGGCTTGCCAGGATAGGTGTGCTGGTAGCGGACCAGTTCCTCGCCGGCGGCGTCGAAAATCCCCAACTCCTCTTCGAGTTCGCGCGCCAAAGCCTGCTGTGGCGATTCGCCGGGCTCCACTTTTCCGCCCGGAAACTCCCACTGGAGCGGGTGCGACTGCCAGGGCTGCCGGCGGCCGATTAAGACGCATGCGTCGCGTTCGAGAACCGCCGCCACCACCTCAAGCATTTCCATATTGGAGCACACTCGCCGGCGGCGGTTGAGCGAAATCGTTCGCTACAGCCGACCAACGGGAGAAGGCGCGGATCACGTTGCAAGCGGGAAAGGGAGGATGCCGGGGCGGGGCGGTCGACAGTGGGCGGCGGGAATTTACGGGTAAAAAAGAAAAACCGCATCGGACATCGCCCCAAGAGACGTGCAAGGCTTCATCCGATGCGGCTCGCCCATGCTGGGCTGGGATCTGGCGTCGGGCTGCCTGGATTTGACCGCAATCGGCCCACTCCTGGCCAGGTCCGCGTCCTATTCTTCCTCAACCAGAAATGCCAGACAACTTCCGCAACCACTGATCCCGTGGAGAGCTTATGATGGCGTTCGATACAAAAAACCCCTCTGCGGCAACCAACAAGGGAAGAACAGTGAGCAAAGCCTACTACAAACCCCGGCTCCCGCAAGCACGTTGTCCCGTCGGCTCACTCTTCTTCCGCCTGCCTGTTGCAGCAGAGGGCAGGTTAAAAAAGTTACTTCGCCAATTCACTCTTATGTTTAGCAATCGGATGGCCGCGTGTCAAATGGGGTAAGCCCTTTGGAACGTGGTTATTTTTCGAGGCAGCGGGTGGACGGGTGGGACACTATGGGCAGGCGCTGTGTCGGGATGACACAATCTGCACGCGGGGGCGGAGAATTCCTGGGGTGGGCCGGCGTTTCGGAGAGTGGAAACGGGTCGGGAAAAGCCGACACGAATGCCGGCTCGGCAGGCCTGGAGGCCCGCGCCACGGACACGGGCGGCCTACGCCTTGGAAGCCGGAGCGGGATGGTGCTCCGCGACATACTGGGCGAGGCGGCTCCGGAAGGCGGCGGCGAGGGCGGTTTGCGCCGCCAGCGTGCGACCGACCTTGACGCCTTCGATTTCGACCGCGGGCAGCAGGTCGCGCGTGGTGGAGGTGATGAAGACCTCGTCGGCGGCCTGCAAATCGGCGGGCAGCAACGGCTTCTCACCGACGTCGATGCCGGGCACGCGGATTTCCTCGAGCAGCACTTCGCGCGTGACGCCGGGGAGACAGCCGGAGCTGAGCGGCGGCGTCCAAACCTGGTTGCCGTTGGCGACGAAGATGTTGGCGGAAGTGCACTCGGCGACTTCGCCGCGTTCGTTGAGCAGGACCATTTCGTCGAAGCCGCGCCGCTGCGCGTTTTCGAGCCAGGTGAGGTTCATCGCCCAGGAGAGAATCTTGGCGCCCGAGAATTCGCAGGCGGCGTGGCGGGCCTGGGCCTGGACGCCGAGTTTGACGCCGTGGCCCCACTCCTTGGTATCGGCGGTGAGCGCAATCAGGTCGCTCGCGCGGCCGTTGGAAGGGCCGGCCCACATGCCGCCGCCATTGCGGACGATGGCGACGCGGAGGGTGGAACTGTAGGCGTGGTTGGCTTCGACGAGTTCGAGCAGGCGGGCGCGCAGCACCTCGGGAGTTACGGGGAGTTCGACATGGAAGAGCGCCGCGTCGCGCTGGATGCGGGCCCAGTGACGCTCGAAAGCGAAGAGCACGCCATCGGCTACGCGGAGGGTACTGAAAACGCCCCAGCCCGATAGCAGGCCGACTTGCCCCGCCGAGAGCGTTTCCGCGGAGGCTTCCTGAATACAATCGTTATGAAGGACGAAACGGTGGAGCACGATCTTATTCTATCGCGGGGTGCGTGGGAGGACCGCGCATCGTCGCCTTGCGCGGGCTGTCATGCAGCGCTGAGACGGGTGCTGGGTCAGCGTTCGGGCGGGCGTGATACGGCAAAGCGGTGAACGTCGTACCATGAATTCGTGGCTGTCAAGGTTCGCGAACTGATCCGAACGCTGGAAAATGCCGGCTGGCTTCACATCCGGACCTCTGGCGACCACCGGGTGTTCCAAAACCCCGACGGCCGGATTACCGTCGTATCGGGCAGACTCGGCGACGACGTTCGACCCGGCACATATCGTGCCGTTTTGCGCCAAACTGGTATCAAGGAGGCCCAATAAGTGACCCGAACGTACTCTCTGGTCATCGAAGGCGACAGCGCCAGCTATAGCGGCTACATACCGGAACTTCCGACCATTGTGGTCACCGGGAGTTCGGTAGAGGACTTGACCGCCCGGGCCAAGGAGGCCATCCAACTCTACTGGGAGACCTTGCACGCGGATCGGTCACCGGGTTCAACCGTGCGGGAGATCGAGGTCGAACTGCCGGCGTAGGTCGATCGATCATCGCGCGGCGGTTGGGGGACGGCGCTGTGGGACGGGCCAGCGCCAACGGTGGGCAGGCTTCGCTTGGCAGGTGCCGGGTCAGTTTTCGGGGTGGGCGTGATACGTCAACTGGGGCGGAAGGGTTGATCGTCGAGCGAATTTCTGCCCACTGAGGCCGCATGGGCATTGGAGGTACAATACCCACTATATGTCCAATGAAGTTGAGCCCCCTCCGTCAGTTATTGCGGAGGAGCAGCTCCCCGAAAACTCACGACTCAGCAGATAGGACGTTTGGGAGAGTTGCTCGTGCAGTACGAACTCTTGCGGTACGGAATCGAATCTGCGCCCATGACGACCGATACCGGAGTTGACTTGGTAGCCTACTCAGAGACCCGAGGACGGCCGTTCACAATTCAGGTGAAGACCAACTTCGCGCCTAAACCAGGGGGCGGGAAAGGAGCACCAGCTCTCGATTGGTGGGTGAGCGAGGACTGTCCCGCAGAAATATACGCATTTGCTGACGTTTCAAGTCGCCGGGTCTGGCTCCTCACCCAACAGGAGTTGGTGTCTAAGGCCCAGCAACGTTCCAATGGCCGTCTCCACTTTTACATGTCCACAAATCCAGACAAGGAGTCACTCGGCTACGCCCGCCATGGGGATGAGCACTTTTCAGAGTTTCTATTCGAGAACCGCGTGTCCTCTCTGTTCCAATAACGTCTTTTCGCCGCAAGTCATTGTCAGTACTCTACGCGCTCGCTCTTGATGGTCGCCGCCCACACGCGACCCACCCGGACGACTTGTCGCCAAGCCGGAGACTGATCCACCGCCCCAAAATCGCGGCGACGTGACAGACGACAAAAAGCGATCGTCTGTCCTACTCCTGGCACAGCTCCGCCCGCTGCTGCTGCAGTTCGGGGCGGTACTCGGGGGGGACGAGGAGGGTGAGGGCGTCGGGGACGATGCGGATTTCGGCGGGGAGGTGGCCGGCGGATTCGCCATCGATCTGGACGAAGATGCGGGCGTCGTGCGGTTTCGGCGCGGAGACGCGGCGGGCGCGCAGGATGACGATGCCGGAAATGCCCTCGATGCGGCGGGCGACCAGGCCGGCGAAATAGCGAACATAGCGCAGCGTGGAGCGGCCCTGGAACAGGACCAGTTCGAAATCGTCGTCGAAGAGGCTGACGTGGCGGGCGATTTCAAAATCGCCGCCATAGTTGCGAACCTTGCTGATGAGGGCGAACGAGCAGCGATGGGTGAGGCCATCGGCCTCGATCGAAAACTCAGGCAGATTGCGGCCCAACATGCTCCAGCCGGCGACCCAGTAGGCCAGCTTGCCGATGCGCGCTTTGAGCGGGGCGTTGACGTGGTAGACAACATGGGCATCGAGACCGATGCCGGCCATGAGCAAGAAATAGCGCGTGGTGGCGCCGGCGTCCGACGTTACCTGTCCGATGGAAATCCGCTGCGGGCGGCAATCGCCCAAGCGGCGGGCGGCGCCGAGGAAATCGCCGCCGAGCTTCATTTCCATGGCGAGCACGTTGGCGGTGCCGGCGGGCAGCACGCCAAGCGGGACGTCGGAATGCGCCATGCCTTCAGCCACTTCGTTGAGGGTGCCATCGCCGCCGGCGGCAAGGATGAGATCGGCGCCGCGGGCGATCTGGTCGCGCGCGAGGGCACCGGCGGTGCGCGGCCCGGTGGTGGGGCAGCAGGTGACGCGATGGCCATCGGCTTCGAGGATCGTCACGGCGCGGGCGATCAGCGCGCCGCCCTTCCGGCCGAGTTTGCCCGCACACGGATTATAAATCACGACGGTCTTGCTGTAGGTGGCTATGGTGAACGCTCCCAATTCCTGGTTAGATTATAGATGAGAGCACAATGCAAGATTTCGCGCGGGAAGCCGAGACGCTGCGCGCCGAGCTGCGCCGTCACGAACATTTATACTACGTCCTCGATCAGCCGGAGATCAGCGACGCCGAATACGACGCGCTGATACGGCGGCTGCGGGAGATTGAAGAAGCGCATCCGGAGATCGAAACGGCGGATTCGCCGACCGGGCGGGTGGGCGGCGCTCCACGCGAGGGATTCGCGAAGGTGCGGCACAGCGCGCCGATGCTGAGCCTGGACAACGCGCTGAACGAAGGCGAACTGCGGGACTTCGACCGGCGCGTGCGGGAGCTGCTGGCGGGCGCCGAGTACGCCTACGTGGCGGAGCTGAAGCTGGACGGGCTATCGATGGCGGTCGCCTACGAGGACGGCCGGTTCCGGCAGGCGGTGACGCGCGGCGACGGCACAGTGGGCGAGGACGTGACGGAGAACGCGCGCACCATCCGCTCGCTGCCGCTGCGCGTGGAAAGCGCGTGGGCGAGCTTCGAGGTGCGCGGCGAGACGGTGATGAACCGGCGCGCCTTCGAGCGGCTGAACGCGGAACGGGACGAGCAGGAACAGACGCGGTTCGCCAACCCGCGCAACGCGGCGGCGGGCTCGCTGCGGGTGCTCGAGCCGCGCGTGACGGCATCGCGCCGGCTGGATTATTACACCTACTTCCTGATGACGGGCGGGCGATTCGCGCTGCCGAGCCATTGGGCGTCGCTCGACGAGATGGCGCGGATGGGCTTCAAAGTGAACCCGCACCGCAAGCTGTGCGCGAGCGTGGAAGAGGTGCTCGAATTCTGCGCGCACTGGGAAATGCACCGCGAGGATCTGCCGTACGAGATCGATGGCGTGGTGGTGAAGGTGGATTCGGTGGCACAGCGGGAGGCGCTCGGTTTCACCAGCAAAGCGCCGCGTTGGGCGATCGCCTACAAATACCCGGCGCGGCAGGAGCGGACGACGGTGATCGGGATCGAAGTACAGGTGGGGCGCACGGGCGCGCTGACGCCGGTGGCGCACTTGCAGCCGGTAGCGGTAGGCGGGGTGACGGTTTCGCGCGCGACGCTGCACAATGAAGACGAGATCGCGCGGCTGGATCTGAAGATCGGCGACGAAGTGATCGTGGAGCGCTCCGGGGACGTGATCCCGAAAGTGGTGCGGGTGTGGGCGCAGGGGGCGGGGCGGACGGCGTTCACGATGCCGGCGAATTGTCCGGTATGCGGCGGCAGAGTAGTGCGCGAGGAGGGCGAATCGGCGCGGCGGTGCATCAACGTGGACTGCCCGGCGCGGCTGAAGGAATCGATCCTGCATTTCGCCTCGCGCGGGGTGATGAACATCGACGGGATAGGCGAGGCGCTGGTGGATCAATTGGTGGATCGGGGCCTGGTGAAGAGCGTCGCCGATCTCTACCAACTGACCGGCGCGCAACTGGCGACGCTGGACCGGATGGGGGAAAAGTCGGCCGCCAAGCTACTCGCCCATATTGCGCGCTCGAAGCTGAATCCGCTGCCGCGGGTGATCGCGGCGCTGGGAATCCGCTTCGTCGGCGGGCGCACGGCGACGTTGCTGGCCGAGGCGCTGGGCAGCCTGGACGCCATCGCGGCGGCGAGCGCGGACGATTTGCAGCAGGTGAAAGAGGTGGGGCCGAAAGTGGCGGAGAGCATCGTGCAGTTCTTTCGCGAACCGCGCAACCGGGAGCTGGTGGAACGGCTGCGCGCGGCCAATCTGGATCTGACCTACCTCTTCGACCGGCCGGCGGACGGGCCGCTGACGGGCCTCACGTTCGTGCTGACCGGCGCGCTGCCCAACCTCAGCCGCGAGCAGGCCAAGGCGCTGATCGAGCGGGCGGGCGGCAAGGTGGCGGGCTCGGTGAGCAAGAAGACCAGCTACGTGGTGGCGGGCGAAGACGCCGGACGGAAGCTCGACAAGGCGCGCGCGCTGGGAATCGCGGTGGTGGACGAAGGGACACTGCGCAGCCTGATAGAGGGCCGCGCGTAGGGAAGGCGGCGGAACGGGCGATGGCCTGTCCCGCCTGGAAAGCGAGATGCGCGGGCTACTGGTGATCCTGCCGCATCATCTTGCTGACGCGCTTCAGGTTGGTCTTGATTTCCTCGGTGGCGTCGAGCAATTGGTTGGTGTCGTAGATGACGTGGGGGGTCAGGAACATGATCAGCTCGGAGCGATCTACGCTATTGTTCTTGCTGCCAAACAGCGCGCCCAGAAGCGGGATCCGGCTTAAGTACGGGACGCCGCCCGTCGCTTCGGTTTTGGTCTCCGTGATGGCTCCGCCGATGGCGATGGTGTCGCCGTCCTGCATGGTGATCTGGGTGCTCAAGGAGCGGTTCGAGAAGCCCGTGCCCAAGGTGCTGCTCGACGCGCTAGCCGACGGAGCGCTCACCTGCTGTTCGATGAGCATCGTGACCACGCCGCTCGAGTTGATGCGAGGCGTAATGTTCAGCGTCACGCCCGTGCTCTGTTCGCTGATGGTCTGATACGTCTGCGCGGTACCGGAGGAGCTCACGGCCGACAAACCGGTAGAGGTGGCCACCGGAACCTGGCTGCCCACGTTCATGACGGCCGGCACACTATCGGTGGCAATGATGCTCGGCGAAGAAATCACTTTGGTGCGGCTGTTGGTCTCATTTGCCTGAAGCTTGCCCAGCAATTGCTTACTCTTGCCGGCGATCATGCCGGCCGAAAGCAGCAGGTTGCCGCCAGCAGACGCGGCGTTCAGCGCTTGAGAGAACCCGGAGGCGACGGTGGATCCCACCTGTTGCAGTTGGGCGTCAACGCTCAGACCGAAGGTGGTGGATAGATCCACCTCGTAGATCTTGCAATCGATCAGCACCTGGCGAGGGGCGACATCCAACTGGCGCAGGAGGTTCTGAATCTGCTCCCACTCCTGCGGCGTGCCCTGCACCATGATGGTGTTGTCGAATGGATTGGGGATGACATGGGGCACGCGGGACTGGTCACCGCCAGCGGCTCCCTGGCCCAGATAGCTGCCGGTCTTATCGGTAGCCGCCGACCCCGTCGCCATGGGATTGCCGGAGGTAGTCTGCTGCGCGGAGGTCGCTTGCGACTGATATCCGCCATAGCTCCCGTAACCGCTATTCGCGCCGTAGCTGCCGTACGAATTGCCGTATGAGTTGCCGTAACCGCCGCTCATGCCGCCGCCGTTCATGCCGCTCATGCCGTAGCCGGTGCCATTCATGCCGAGGCCGGCGCTGTACATGCTGCTGTTGGCTTGCTGCGCCATCTGGATCAGCGCCATCGGATTTCCGGAGTAGAGCGCCATGATAGCCATGGCGACGGTTTCGGCGCGGCCGTACTTGAGGCGATAGACCCAATTATTGGTGGATCCGGCGGTCGTCTTCACCGGGATATCGAGCTTGTCGATCCACTTCTCGACTTCGGCGAAGATGCCCGGATTGGGCGCTACGGCGATCAGCGTATTGATGCGATCGACGGCGATGAAATGCACGGAGGTGGACTTGTCGGAAAGCGAATAGGCTTTGAAGACGGTGTCCAGTTCCTTGGCCAGTTCGCTGGGGCGGCTGTTTTCGATCTCGAACAGGTGTACGCGCTTGGTGGCGAAGGTGTCGCTGTCGAAGAGGCCGATCAGTTCCATGGTCCGTCGCATGTTGCGGCTGTTGTCCTGGAGAATCAGCAGATTCGCCGCGTCGTAGGTGGAGTGGGAGGCGGATTCGCCGTAGAAGGGCGCCAGAAGCTTGTCGAGGTCCCCGGCGGTGGCGTACTTGAGGAAGATCAGGTTCAACACGGTCTGCTCGTCCTCGGGGAGGGTCTTGGCGTCGGCGCTCAGCATCGGCGTCAGGGGAAGCTGCGACACGCTCGAGAGCGGCACCACGCGGTAAAGATCGCCCACCTTGACGATGGTGCTGCCATTGACGCGGAGGATGACCTCGAGCAGCGGCATGAGGTCGAGCGGCTTCACTTCGCCATAGGTATGAATGGTGACGGAGCCCTTCACGCGCGGATCCACCAGGATGTTGATCTTGAGCATCTTGGAAATCAGGTTGACCATCTCGATGAGGTTCACGTTGTCCATCGAGAGGAGGCCCTGGTCGGCCATTTTCGCTCCCTGCGCCGGCGCGGTGGCGGCGGCCGTACCGCCGGATGCGAGCGGCGTTGCCGACGGCTGCGGCGCTTGCTGCGCTTGCGGCAGGGTGGGTTGCTGGGCCGCCTCATGCGCATCCTGCGCCTCGCGCTCCTTCACGATCTGCTCGGCCGTTTTCGACCCGACCTGGGCCAGCAGCCCGGAAAGCATGACGCTGGCAAGCGCGAGCGAAAGAAAGAAGTGGCGGCGCATCGGGCTAATCCTTCCCACCTGTGGGGTTCGTCTGCTGGCGCGCCCAGATGGCGCGCTCGGAAGCGTCCAGGGCGGACTTGGCGGTCCGCCAGCGATAGACGCCGAAAGGTCCCGGCCGTTCGAAGCGGACGAAGTCGCCGTCGTCCCAGGCCTTGGCGTTGGCCCAGGCTTCGGGGCGGACGGTGGCGGCGACGGACGCGGGGGCTTCGGCGCGCGCGATGCCGAAAGGAGTCCGGCGGTAGATCCATGTCTTGCCTTGCGCGTCAGTGTAGCGGTAGAGGTTGGACTCGATCGCAACCGCGCCGGCGGGCAGGGCGAGTTGCGCCGTGCCGCCGGCCGGGCCAGCCGCTTGGAGTGCCATCATCGAAACAAAAATTAGTAATAGTGTTTTCATTGCGTTTCTCGCTGGTTTACATCGCTTGCACGGGCAGCGGCCAGGCGCCGCCCAATCTTCACTGCACCGGCTCCCAGAAGCAGGAGGAGCCAAACGGGGTAGGACTGGACACCTTGCGGTAGCCATCGACTACCGTCCCCACCTCCGAGGTATCGCCCGTGGTGCAGAGCTTGATGCCGAAGTGGGTCTTCTCGCCGGGCCCGGGCGGCGGAGGCGGCCCCGGCGCGGAGGTCAAGGAAGGCGGAGCGTAGGTAATCTCGTAGCGCGCCGCGGCGGCCTGCACGGCGGGCGTCGAATGATCCTCCAGCGCGTCCACCGGTTTGCGAATCACATGGTCTCTCCACCCGAGTTCGATCTCTTTCATATTGACGCTTAGCAGGGTAAATTCGCCGATCTTCTCGCCCGGATGCACGGCCTCATGCGCGGAGTTCTTGGTCATACTGAGAATGGCGATCGGGCCGTCCAGATTCATGTACCCGTGATAGACGGGAAGCGGAGGCACCGGCGGAGGCGGAGGCGGAGGCGGAGGCGGTTCGACGGGAACGTTGGGATCCCGCGAGCGGTCGAGGAGGTCGCGCTGCGCGACGTCCTTGTAAGCGGCGGGCAGCACGGCTGGCGAGTTCGGCAACGGCTGCCAGGGCAGCGCCGGCGGGGCGGCGACGGGGTGGGTCAGAGTGGCCTTCTGGTGCGCCTTCGAAGCGCGCCAGGCGTCGCGCGCGGCTATGGTGGCCCATACCAGGGTGCCCGCCAGCGCCAGATTGAGAAGTATCCAGAATCTACGATTCACGCTCAACGCCCAACTTTCTTCTCGGGGAGCAGTTTGCGCGCCACCAGCGCACCCACCGAGAGACGCACCTGAATGCTCTTCTTCTTGTCGTTGCCGCCGGTGACGCGGAGAGAATTGACGGCCATGATCTGCGGCTGGTCGGCGAGCGACGCGAGCAGGTTCACGAGTTGTTCGATGCCGCAGGAAAAGGCCAGGTCCACGTTGACTTCGCCGTAATCGTTGCTCACCACCAGTTCGCCCATCCGCTCGACACCGCGGGCTTCGATGCCGTTGGCGCGGGCGATGGTCTGCACCATCTCGATCAATTGGGCCTGCGCCTGCGCTCTGGTGTCGGCTTTGAGGATGCCTTTTTCGCGGGTCGCCAGTTCCGCCTGCGCCTTTTGGAAACGCTCTTCCTTGCCGGGAACGGAGGCGGCCCGGACGCGCAACGCGGCCAGCCGGTTTTCCGCAATGGGAATGGCCACGGAGGGAGAAACGGCGTTCGCGTCTGCGCTGCCAAAGAGGCCGAACCGCCAGGCGGCGGCGGGAACCAGCAAGGCGGCGCTTGCCACCAGCACGGTCCGCCAACGACGGTCGAGGTTGCCGATGTTCACGACTTCCCCCTGGTAGCGTGGATCTGGAACATTTCGCCGGTACCGCCGGCCGCGTGCTGGTCCATATCCATTTGGGAATTGCGGAACAGCGGCGAAGAATCGAGAATCTTGAGCAGCGGAGCGGCCTGCGGAGCCTCGCCGGTAATACGGGCGGTATCGCCGGTCAGTTCGACGGCGTTGGTCCAGGCGGGCGGTTCGACCAGACGGGTGAGTTCGTTGAGCGCGTCCAGGTCGGCGCGGGTGCGTCCGCGATATTGGTCGATGAACGCGGTACGGGCGCGCAGTCTTTCGGCTTCCCGGTCGAGCGCGGCGGCGTGGGCGGCGGTGGGCTGGATGCGGGCGATTTCGGCCTCGAGCGTCTTCAGATAGCGGCGATCTTCGAACTTCGGCCAGACGATCATGCCAATCAGCGCCGCCAGCGCCAGGCCGGCGAGGATGGCGGTGGGAACGATCAGCGCGCGCGAGCGCGAGTGCCGGAATTCGCGCGGCAGAACGTTCGCCAACGACGCCAGATGGGGACAAGCCCCAGCCAGCGCCGTGGCGTACGGTAGTGCGTTGCGGGATAAATCGTTGTCGACCGGGTTCAGCGTCGGCCGCGGCAGCAATTCCTCGAGCGTGACCGGCTGGGTTTCCGGCGGCAGGCGCAACTCGGCCAAGGCCAGCGCCGCGGCACGCTCGGGCGCAATCGCGAACTCGGCCGAAAAAACCGGGCGCGACGGGCTTTCGCCGTACACTTCCACGGTGCCAGCCGGCGTGGGGCCGGCGGCGACGAAGCCGGCTTCGCCAGGAATTCCGTTTAGACGTGCGGCGGCATGTACGGCGGCGGCGGGAAAGGTGAAACTGGAAATCGCGATGCCGGCCGCCGCGAACAGCTCGACGTAGCGCTCGACCGCGGCGCGGCGGGCGATGCCGAGCAGCACGTTGCCGTAGGGCAGCGGGGACCAGCCCCACACCACTTCGTCGTCGCCGTAGGGATGCAGGGTATCGATTTGCAGCCGGATGGCGCCTTCCAGATCGCCGGATGGCACACCCGGCAACGCCAGTTGGCGAACCACCACGTCGCGGCGCGGCAGCAGCACGGTGGCGCTCAGGTGGCTGGAACCGGTGGATTTCAGGAAACTGTTGTACTCGGCGCCCCATTCGGCGGCGGGCCGGTCTTCGAAGCCGGCGATGACGAGGCGGCCGAGCACGCGCACGCCGGGCGGCCGCACGCGCGCCACCACCGCTTCCAGGTCCGTCGAGCCGATGGCAATGCCCACGCCGGAGCCGAACTCGAGCAATCTGCGGGCGTCCTTGAGAATTGAGTTCGCCATCTCGCTCAATCGCTCCACGCGGTGTCGTACCAACGCAGGATGTGGATCGGGGCGTCGGTGGGATAGTTGGGCGGCATGTATTTCACGGTGGCCGCCAGGGTGCGCCGCAAGTTGCAGAACTTGCCGTCGGGCAGGCGCAGGCGCGCGGTGGCGCGCATGGTGACGATGGAGTGGCCGCCCACGCTCAGCCGGGCGGAAGCCAGACCCGCCGTTGCCGCCACGGAAGCAAGCTGATCGGGAAGAATAGGCCCCTGGCTGCGGCGCGCGACTAATGCCGCAATCCCGTCGGAGGGCATCCCGATGGCGGCCAGCACGGCCGGCTCCGCGGTGTTTGCATCCACGTCGTTGTGAACGCCATAGACGGTGAGGCAGTCCACCAGCCCGGGGCGGCGCACCAGATGCACGGCGCCGGCCTCGTCCTGGCGCGGGAGATAGGTTCCGTAAAACAGTTCTGGGGTTATGCCGGGCACGGACAACAATTCCTCAATCTCTTGTAAGGACGCACCAGCGGACGGAAAAGACGGCGCACCCCCGATTCCGCCGCCGCCGGCGCCACCGGGCGAGCGGGCCCCGTCCAGTGTGTGGGCCAGCGCGTCGGCCCGGACTTCGTCCAAGCCAAGCGCGGTTCCCAGCCGGGTGAGGTCCTCGATCGTGGCCCGGTTGACATTCAGCTTGGCGGTTTCGGGAATGAACTCCACGCGCACGTCGCCGCTGGCGAAATGGTAGGTGACCTGGGTGGCGTGCTCCGGGATGGCGCGCGAACCGGGGGCCTGAAGCCCCCAGAGAGCCTCGAGCGAGGCCCGATCGACGCCGGCGGCGGCCAGGTAGTAGCTGCGCAGACCATCGAGTGCGGTCGAGGTGCGGTCGGTTTCTCCGCGAATCGTGGTGGCGAGCGAAAACCCGATCACCGTCAGCGCGGCGGAAAGCCAGAGCACGGTCAATAGCGCGCTGCCGCGACGCTTCATATTAGTAGTCGTCATACTGAATCTGCCAGGAACGATGGATGCGGATGGGCGCCGTCACGGTAACGGGTTGCAGGTGCGAAGGGTCGGCGTGAAGCGGGGCCATCTCGACGCGAATCGCCGACGGCCAGCCGGTGCCGGTCGCGGTGGTCATCCACTCGGGCGGCTGATAGCGTATCTGCGCGTTGGGCGTGAGCTGCGTCGCCAGATACGAGAATCGGCAATAGGCCAGTTGGTCCGCCAGCACGAAAGACTTGGGGTTGGCCACGATGGGGGTGAACTGCGCGATTTGGATGCCGGCGGGGCCCGGGACCATATCGACGCACGCGTTGCCAGCATCGGCCCGCGCGTACGGCCTTTCGTTCACCACCAGACGGACGCCCTCACCCTCCTCGCCGGGAATCACGATCAGCTCGAGAATCTGGGTCGGACCGCGCCAACCCTGTTGCAGCGAAAAGGTGGAAACCAGGCGCATGGCCTGCGGTTCGGCCTGAAAGAAGACCGTGCCCAGGCCCGTCTGCATCGGGTGCCCGGCGCAGGGCGTCAACACCGGCACCAGCCCTTCCAGTTCCTGCTGCAGGATGCGTTGCGCGCCGGCCACGCGGCGGTTGGCGAGCAGTTTCTCATCCGTCTTGTGCAGCGCGCGAAGCGCCACCTCGAGCGAAAGCAGCATGGCCACCGAAAGGACGCTGAGCAGCGTGACGGCGATCAGGACCTCGATCAGGGTGACGCCGGCCCGCCGGCAACGCGCCTCGGCCCGCCTCATGGCGCGATCGCCCGGCGGCGCAGCCCCTCAATGGCGAAGCTGCGGCGGTCGGCGGCGGGGATCCACCAGACTTGCAGGCGCACATGTTCGAGAGCCTGCGCGCCGCGACTGGGCGCCGGCGGGCCTTCGAAAGGCTCGATCTGGGCATCCCAGCCGGCCTGCATGCCGCCTGTCGAATCGGGATCGAAGACGCCGCTGAGGGGAGCGGCGGGATCGGCCAGGATGTCGTTCATCCGCAGGCGCCCCAATTGGACGACCCGGTCGTAGTCGCGCAGGCGCGCCGCATTGCGCACGGAGCCTGAAATGGCCGCCAGCAGCCCCACCACGGCGATCGCCATGATGAGCGTGGCGACGATCATCTCGATCAGCGTAAATCCGCGGGTGCGCCTCACTCTTTACTGACGTTCTCCACGTGTGGAAAGCCGGTCATGGGGTCCAACTGCACCCTGCGGCGGGCACCGTGGTGATTGAAATATTCGACACCGATGGCTGGCGCGACGCCGCCAGGGAGGAGCAGAATCTGGCGGTCGGCGTGGGCGGGGTCCTCGGCATCCGCAACGCCCGGGGGGACTTCTTCCGGCAGCACGCGGTCCAAGATAATGCCCTGCGGCATTTCGAATCGTCGCACGTAGCCATCGCCGCCATCGGCGGAAATGGTCCCTTCCTTGAGCGAGATCACCACGATCACGGGCTGCTCGCTGCGTTCGGCGTGCGTCACCGCTCCGTTCAGAAAGCTGGCAATGGCGTCGCCGGTGGAGGCCAGCCGAATGCTGTCGAGGCCGGCCGTAACGGAGGGGAGGGAGACGGCAACGAGGAGGGCAAGAATGGCGACCACCACCAACATCTCGAGCATCGTCATGCCGCGCCGTGAACATGGATTGCACGGAAGAGAAGCGCGCGGCTGGTGGCCCATCTTCCAAGCTCCGGAGGAGCGAAAGAGAGTAGCCCACGGCGCCAGCCGTGGGTCCGAGCCATCGGACAGCAGCCCCGGAACGGGGCGAAAGGAGCCAGCTTGCGTGAGAGCCTTCCGCCCCGTTCCGGGGCTTTGCGGAGATGCAAACAAGCCCCAAGGCTTACGCCTTGGGCTACTCTCTGTCGCCCTCCGGGCTCGGCCCGCCGCCGCTAAACTAGCGTTCATGGGTCATCCCCGGCCCCTACTGGGTGCTTTTCCAACTGACGATATCGGCATTAATTCCATCGCCGCCGGGCTGTCCGTCGGCGGCATAGCTGACGATGTCCGGCTCATCGCCGTGGTCGCCGGGGAATTTGTAGATCCAGTCGTGGCCCCAGGGATCTTTGGGGATCTCCTGCGGCATATACGGCCCGTTCCATTCGGTCGCGTCGGCCGGCCGCTCGCGCAGCGCCCGGAGGCCCTGCTCGGTGGTGGGGAAGTTCCCGTTGTCGAGCTTGTAGGTGCCGAGCGCGCCCATGAAGCCCTGGATCTGCGCGTGGGCCGCCGTGATCTTGGCCTTATCCACGTTCTGCCAGAGCCGCGGCCCGACTAGGGCCACGAACAGCCCGATGATCGTCACCACTACCAGCATTTCGATCAGGGTGACGCCGGCCTGGCCGCGTTTCCGTCTTGTCGCCGTCTGTTTCATTTCACACCTGCACATCGTTGATGCTCGTGATCGCGAGCAGCATACTCAAGATTAACGATCCGACCACTATGCCCATCACCAGAATCACCGCTGGCTCGAAAATGCTGGTGAAGCGGCGGATGGCGGCCCGCGTTTCATTTTCGTAGATATCGGCCATGCGCGCAAACATCTGGTCCAGTTTGCCGGTCTCTTCGCCCACCGTCAGCAGGTGGGAGGCGAGCGCCGGGAAAACGCCCGCCTTGCGCATCGGCGTGGCAATGCCTTCGCCGCGCTTGACACCATTGGCGACGCCGACCAGGGAGCCGGCGATCATCCGGTTGTTCAGGGTGGCGGCGCCGATGCCGATCGATTGCACGAGCGGAACCGAGTTTTCGAGCAGCGTGGCCATGGCGCGCGCGAACCGCGCGGTCTCCGCCTTGAGCAGGGCGATTCCTAGTAGTGGCAGTTTCAACCGCGCCCCGTCCCACCACAGGCGGCCGGCCACGGTGCGCGTGTAGACGCGCCAGATAATGGCGCCGGCCACCAGGGCGGCGACCGCGAACCAGCCGTAGGTCTTGATCAGGTCGCTCGCTTCGAGCATGAGGCGCGTCGGGGTGGGCATCTTCATGTGCCCATCCTGGAAGATGATGGCGAAACGCGGCACGACGAAGGTCAACAGAATGGTCACCGACGCCGCGCCGACCGCGGCCAGCAGGGCAGGATAGATCATCGCCGAGACGATGAAGTTGCGCAGATCGTCGCGCGAGCGCTCGAATTCGGCCAGGCGGGCGAAGATGATGGCCAGGGCGCCGGAGGCTTCGCCGGCGCGCACCATGTTGATGTAGAGATCGGAAAAATATTCGCCGTGCGTGCCCAGGCTATCGGCCAGCGTACGGCCGCCCTTGAGCACGCGCAGCACGTCGAGCACGATGGTGCGGAATTGCGGATGCTCGGTCAACTCGGCCGTAATAGTTAGCGCGCGGTCGAGCGGCACGCCGGCGTTGAGCAGCGTGGAAAGCTCCTGGGTGAAGAAGAGGACGTCGCCGCGCCGGCGCCCGCCGAAGCTCGGCAGCTTGATTTCGATCGACGACTTCTTGGGCGTGGGACCGACGTAGACCGGGGTCAGCCCCTGCTTACGCAACTCGCGCGCAACCGTCCGCTCGTCGTTGCCGGCGAGGCTCCCGGTGCGGATTTTGCCATCCGAGGCCACCGCGCGAAAAAAGTAGGTGCCCGCCATTAGATCGCTCGCGGCTCCAATCGGGCCAGGCACCCGCGATCGACGCCGCGGAATGTGGCGCACGCGAAAGTGCGTACGGCCAGGAGTCGCGAATGAGCGGGGGTCCGCACTAGATGTCCTGGGTCACCCGCATCACTTCGTCGACGGTGGTGACGCCGTCGCGCACCTTCTGCCAGCCGTCTTCCCGCAGGTTGCGCATGCCGGCGCGGCGGGCGGCTTCGGTCAGCCGCGCGGCGTTGGCGTTTTCCATAATCAGGCGGCGAATTTCGTCGTTGAGTTGCATCAACTCGAAGATACCGACGCGCGACAGGTAGCCGGAGCCGTGGCAGGCGGGGCAGCCGGAGCCGCGATAGCTGCGGACGCGGGTGCCATCGGGCGCCACGGCCTCTTCGGCCGGTTGCTTGCAGTCCTGGCAGACGACGCGCACCAGGCGCTGCGCCAACACGGCCACCAGAGAGGATGTCAGCAGATAATTCTCGACGCCCATATCGGCCAGGCGGGTGACGGCGCTGGGCGCGTCGTTGGTGTGCA
>PMKM01000092.1:80321-145535 GCA_003157745.1 Bryobacterales bacterium
CTTGTCGGGAAGGTTGATGCGTTTCAGCGCGGAATAGAGCGTGGTCGATTTTCCGCTGCCGGTGGGACCGGTGACGAGGAAAATGCCGTGGGGCAGGCTGGTGAAATGCTCCATCTGCCGCAACAGCCCTGCGTCGAAACCGAGGCGGTGCAGATCGTAGAAGTCGCCCGCCGAGCGATCGAGCAGGCGCATCACCACGCTTTCGCCATAGAGCGTCGGCAGCGTCGAAACGCGCAAGTCCACCTCGCGGCCGAGAATCTTAATCTTGATGCGGCCGTCCTGCGGCAGACGGCGCTCGGCGATATTCAACTTGGCCATCAGCTTCAGACGGGAGACGATGGCGGCCTTCAACTCGCGCGGCGGAGTTTCCTGATTCGAGAGCACGCCGTCGACGCGGTAGCGGACGCGGAATTCCTTCTCGAACGGTTCGATGTGGATGTCGCTCGCGCGCTGCTCGATGGCCTCGGCGATCATGGCGTTGACGAGGCGGATCACCGGCGCTTCGCTGGCCATGTCGCGCAGGTGTTCGAGGTCGGCCATCGCCTCCTCGTCGGTGCCCTCGCCCGCCAGCGCCTGGTGTTCGCCTTCGGCGTAATTCTTTTCGATGGCGTCGAGGACTTCCTGCTCGGCGGCAAGCGCGACGCGAACCTCGAAGCCGGAAAACGAGCGGATGGCCGCCGCGGTTTCGAAGTCCATCGGGTCGGCCATGGCGACCGTCAGCACGGAATCGTTGAGCGCGAGCGGGAAGACGCGCGCCTGGCGGAGGAAGCGGTAGGTGAGCCCCTCGATTTCGGGCGCGGCGGGCGGCGGCCCGTCAATCGTCACCAGCGGCACGTCCAACTGGTCGCTGAGCGCGGCCAGCACGTCGCGTTGCGCCACCAGGCCCATATCGACCAGGATCTTGCCCAGCTTGTCGCCGCGCTCGCGCTGCAGTTCGAGCGCGCGTTCGAGGTCCTCGCCGTCGATCTTGCCGCGCTCGATCAGCATCTCGCCAAGCCGCTGAAAGCGCAGCACGCCGGCGGGGGATTCCGCGATAGGGTGCTCGAAGGTGCGCTCCGGCGTCACTGATTGGTCACCATGGCTGTCACCGGCGCGCCGCTCGCGATCGCGCGGCGCGTGGCCCTCACCACATACTGGCCGGGCAGGCCATTGGTATCTTCGTAAGGCAAATAGAGAAACTTCACGGCCACCACGATCTGCTGGTCTTCCGGCAGCGCGGCCAGTTCCCGGGCGGCGGATTGCAGCATGGAGTCGATCAGCTTCTCGACGGCCGGGAGGCGGGCCACTTTGCGCTGACGGACGGCCGCGCGGTCCTGGTCGCTGATGTTGGGCCGGAAGGGGCTCACGTTGGGCGTCACGATAGGGCTCAATTCGGTCGAGAAGATGACGCCGTAACCGTCCAGGTAGATGCCGCGGGTCCGGCCCAACACGTCGATCGGGTCGGCCGGCGCAAAGTTCTGGAATTCGCGGTCGAAGCCGCGCGACACCTGGGAGAGCGCGACGAGCGAAACGCGCGCGGCGCCGATGTCATGGGAGCCGGCCGAAACCGGCTGCGGCACCTGCGCCGCCAGTGGCGCCAGTGCGATCAGAATGGAAAGTGCCAGTCTCATTTCGCCTCCCCAACGGACTGCCGCGGTGGGCCGTAATCGAGCGCGGCCACGTTGCGGACCTGCTCCCGGCGCTCGGAATAATCCCATTCCGCAGCCGCCAGAAACAACTTCCGTCTTGCGGCGTTCACCTCGTCGACAAGCTGCCGCGTGCGCACGGCCACGGCGCGGTCCACCGCCTGATCGATGCGGGCCTGAATGACGGAATCCGGTATCGCCGGCGCGGTCTGCGCGGTTTGCACCACCGGCGTCTGCACCAACCGAACCGGTGAAACCGGGGTTGGCCGCGCCAGCGCGAACACAACGAGCGCCGCCGACAACAGCGCTGCCGAGCCGAAGCCCAGCCGCGCCGGCGTGTTCCAGAACCCGCTCCACCAACGCCGCCAGGGCGAAGGTTCGAAGACGGGATCGGAAAGGAAAGCGATGCGCCGCGGAATCTCTTCCTCCCGCAGGCTGAGGAGCGTGGTCCCGGTCAGCCGCAGGCGGGAAAGTTCCTCGCGGCAGATCCGGCATTGGGTGACGTGCGCTTCCACCTGCTTGCGCTCGGCGCCGCCCAACTCCTCGAAAAAATAATCCTTCAAATCGAATGGCGAGCAACTCATGAAACACCTCGTGCCTCAATCGGAGCCAGCTCGATCTTCAATAATTCCAGGGCCGTGTACAGGCGGCTCTTGACGGTGGAAACCGGGCAGGAGAGAATTTCGGCCATTTCCTCGAATTTGAACCCCTGATAGATCTTCAGCGTGACCGCCTCGCGCTGTTCGGGGGTGAGCCGCCCGAGCGCGCTGGCCACCGCCAGGCTCAATTCGATGGGGAAAACCGAGTTGCCTCCCACCGTGATTCCCTCGTCCGTCGCCACCGGCGGCAGATCCTCTACATCGCTCTCCGGCCTTCGCTTGCGAAACATGGAATAGGCCTCGTTATGGGCGATCCGGTACAGCCACGGCGCAAATCGCGCCGCGTCGTCCAGCTTGCGGAGGTTCTGGTACGCCTTCAGAAACACGTCCTGCGTCAAATCCAAGGCGTCTTCGCGGTTGGCGGTCAGGCGAAGCAGATAATTATAGACGCGCTTCTCCCACCGGGACACGAGGAGGTTGAACGCCTCCACGCCGCCCCGGGCAGCCTGGCGAATCAAATCGCCATCCTCGACCGCCCGAAAGATCAAGTCTTGGCTCCTGGTGTGTAGACGCGCGCAGCCCGGCAAAAGTCGGACCGCTATCTATTGAGTGTAGCGGGAATGGACGGGCCGCGCCCTGAAACGCACTCGTAGGGGCCGGGCATGCCGGGCCCCTACCGCGCACGGCGGAAATGGGATACGATCCACCGCGCCTCGCTGGGTCAGTAGCCGCTGACGGCGATGACCGAATCGCTCTGGCTGAACGCGCCGCCGACTCCGGCGACGATCACCAGGTCGCCGTTGACCGCGCCGGACGGCATCTGCACGTTGAACTGGTACAGGCCGGGGCCGATCATGCCGGCCCACTGCACCGTCGCCGGGAGTCCGCCGATGGTGAACGTCACCGACGAAGCGGTCTGCGCTGGCGCCGTGACCAGCGAAGCGGAGGCTGTCGCCGGGCTGGTGGGTCCGAACCCGGTGCCATAGAGAACGATGATGTCGCCGGGCTTCACGGTGCTCGTCAGTTGGAGCTTGGCGTTCTGCACGATGACATACTGCCCGCCGCCGGTCGATAGCCGGAACAGCGACGGCGAATAGACGCCCTCCTGCACGGCCAGCGTCCCGCTCGATCCCGCCGAGTTGACCACCTGCACCGTGGCCTGCCCGGTCGAGCCGCCATCCGGGAACATGGCGTTGATCTGTCCGGGGCTAATGAAGGACAGGTACGCCGGGCTGCCGTTGACCAGGACGGAGACGCCGTCGAGCTTGGTGGGCAGGTTGTTGCCGTTGAAATCGGCGGCGGTCCAGGAGCGCGTAGTGGCCGACAGGTTTTCGCCAAAGATGGAGATCCAGGCGGCCGGCGCGGTTTGGTAGGTGTAGCTGGCGGCGTTGACGGCGGCGAAAACGGCCGGCTTGCCGGCGACGGTGCGGTCGCCCGCGTAGCTCAGGATCGTTCCGTAATCGCCGGCGATCCAGCCGTGGGTCGCGTCGACGAAGCTGAGGCCAAACAGGTCGTTGCTGGTGCCCGAGTTCACCGGCTGCCAGTCGGCGCCAGCATCAGTGGTCTGATACAGGAGGCCGCCGTTGGCGGCGAGCCAGCCTGCCGAGGCGGTCGGGAATTGGATGCCCTCGACCGTAACCTCGCTGGTGCTCGACAGGGTCTTCGACAACCAGTTGACGCCCGCGTTGGTGCTGTCGTACAGGCTGCCTCCACCGAGCCACACATGGTTCGAATCCGCGTAGGCGATGCTCTTGCCATAAGGGAAGCTCGATGTCTGGCCGTCGATCGTCCCCAGGGTCCAGTGGGCGCCTCCATCGCTAGTGCAGGCGACCATGTAGGATCCCGAGAAACAGCCGTGCTGGGCGTCGACGAAATGCAAGGCGCCCTGTACCTCTCCGAAGCCCACGGCAATCAGGCCGGAGATGCCGCTATCGATCACGGTCCAGGTGTTCCCGCCATTGGTCGAGTGCGCCAACTGGACGTGGCCGGCCAGGTTCTCGTTGGTGCCGAGGGCCCATACGTTCTGCGCGTCGAGAGCCTGCACGACGGAGAACTCATCGATACTGTTGCCGCAGATGCTCGCGGCCTGGTCGGTCCACGTCTTGCCGCCATCGGTGGTGTGCAGGATGCAGCCAAGTTCGGCGTAGGTGCTCGCAGTGTCGAACATCTCGGAGCTGCCGGCGGCCCAGCCGTTATTGGCGTCGGCGAACGAGATGCTGTCCAGGCGGAAATAGCTGAACAGGCCGTCGGTAAGACCGCGCTCGAACTGGCTGGTCCACGTCTGGCCGCCGTCCTGGGTGGCGAAAATCTCCTGGCCCCAGAGCTGCGGGCTGAAAGTGCGCGTGCCAGCGGCCCAGCCGTGGTTCTTGTCGAGGAAAAAGACGTCCTCGAACGCGTAGTGCGGCGTGATGTTGGCCTGGGTGAAGAGGGGCTCGCAGGTATCCGGATAGGAGTTGCTGCAAGCGGTCCATGGCTGCGAGGAGTAGGCCGTGACGTCGCGGTCGCCCACGATGCGGACGCGGTCCGCGGTCAGGGCGAGGCCCCAATAACCGTCCGCTTCGAGCGGGTTGGTGTTCGTCATCCTAATGCCGGTCCAGGTTGTGCCGCCATCGAGGGTGCGCCAGACGGCCGTTCCGTCGCCTTCGTAGGCCGTGCCAACGGCATATCCGCGATTGTTATCCAGCATGCGCAGGTCGCGGACCTGGGTGAACACTTCACCCTGATTCAAAGTGCTCTGCCCCTGCCAGGTCTTTCCGCCATCGGTGGTGTGAAACCCGAAGGCGTCGCTGTAAATGGAGGAAAGCGCGAAGCCGGCTGCCCAGCCATTATTGGCGTCGGTGAAATAGAGCGAGGTGAAGGTCAGGCCTTGGCTCGTCGTGTAGATCTGGTTCCAGGTCTTTCCGCCATCGGTGGTGCCGTAGATACCGCCGAGGACCTGCGGATCGCCGAAGTAGTTGTACCCGGTGCGGGTGAGGCCGGCGGCAAAACCGGTGGTCGCGTTCACGAAGAAAACGCGTTTGAGCAGGCTCGCCGAAGCGGGAACGGTCTGTTGCGTCCATGTCTGGCCACCGTCGGTCGTATGCCAGATACAGGCTTGGTAGTCAGTCCCCTCGCCATTGTACACGTCGTATTGGGTGACCGCGTTGGCGGTCGCCCAGCCGTTCAGAGCGTCGGTGAAGAAGACGCTTTCGAAGGAGCTGGCCGTGGCGACTGGCGCCTGGGTCCAGTGGGCGCCGCCATCGGTGGTGCGCACGGTGGTGCCGTTGTCCCCTACCGCCCAGCCCTGGTTGGCGTTCAGAAAGAACAGGGCGCTCAAGTTGACGGCCACGCCGGGGTCCTGATTGCTCCAGGTAGCGCCGCCATCGGTGGTGTTGATGATCGTGCCCTTGGTCGTGTGCGTGGCCTGGTCCCAGCGCGTATCGCCTACCGCCCAGCCGTGGTTGTCGTCCAGCAGAACCACCGCGTTCAGGTATCGCGCGCTTTCGCCAAACTGCTGGACGACGGGCGGCACGTCGGCGGTCGCAGCCGCAGCCTTGCGGACCGCGGTGCGTCTGCCGTCGATGCTTATCGGACGGACAGGCGTGAGTTTGGCCTCCAGCCGCAGTATCTCGCCAGCCCGCACCTTCAGCAGGCGCCGGGCGGAAGCCGTGCCGGCTGCGTTGTGGAAGACGACTCGGTATTCGCCAGCCGGCAGAGAGCGAAGAGTGAACCCGCCGTTTGCGTCGGCCGCCACAGAGAACCGCTCGCCTGTATTCAAGCTCGTGGCGTCGATGCGGACGATTCCGTCCGGGTCAGCGACGTTGCCAGAGATCGTGCCCCGGCCATTGCCAGCCAGCAGCAGGGAACCCAGGAGGGCGATCAGGATGAGAAGCTTTGCGGTGCGCATTTCAATTCCTTTCAGGAAGATTAAGAGTGCTCCCCGCCTCAACAGGCGCCAGGTTCTGGCAACGGCGGCCATTTGGTAATGGTGCAAAGAATAGCGTCAGTCAGACAAAGAACCTACCCGTCCCGCTGAGCCAGTTCGGCTGGCCTGGGGCGCGAATCCCAACGCACGGCGGCTGCGACAGGCCGGCTCAATCCGCACGCACCGAGATGACCGAATCGCCCTGGCTGAAGTAGCCGGCAACTTCGGACACAATCACCAGATCGCCGGTAGGCGCGTTGGGCGGTATATAAATGTTGAACTGATACAAGCCAGGGCCGATCATGCCGGCCCACTGGACCACCGCCGCGATTCCCCCAACAGTGAACGTCACCGGAGAGGCGGTTTGCGCGCTTCCAGTCACGGCCGCATCCGAGGGAAGCGCCGGGTTGGTAGGCCCGAAACCAGTGCCGTAAAGCGTAACGATCTCGCCGGGGATGGCGTTGCGCACCTGGCTGAACATTCCCAGGTCGGACCCGATGATGTAGTTGCCCACCAGCATGCCGTCGGTAGTCTGGGCGATTACATAGTTGCCCTGTTCGACCGAGAGCCGGAACAGGGAGGGCGAGTAGGCAGCCTTTTGCACCGCCAGCGTGCCGCTCGAGCCCGCTGAATTGGTGACTTGAACCGAAACCTGCCCGGTCGAGCCGTCGTCTTGGAACATCGCGTTGATCTGCCTCGGGCTGATATAGGAGAGATACGCCGGGTTGCCATTCACCAGGACCGAAACGCCATCGAGCTTCGTAGGCAGCTTGCCATTGACGAAATCGCTGGCGGCCCAGGCGCGCGTGGTGGCCGAGAGGTTGGCGCCAAAGATCGAGATCCAGGCCGCTGGCGCGGTCTGGGCCGTGTAGCTGGCGGCGTTGACCGCAGCGAAGACCGCGGGCGCGCCGGCGGGAGTGCGGTCGCCCGCATAACTCAGGATGGTGCCGTAGTCGCCGACGATCCAGCCGTGGGTTGGATCGACGAAACTGAGGCCCAGCAGATCATTGCTCGTGCCGGAACTCACAGGGTGCCAGTCCGCTCCCGCATCGGTGGTTTGAAACAGCAGACCACGGTCGCCACTGAGCCAGCCGTTCGAGGAGTTCACGAACTGAATGGCTTCGAGCGTGGGGGGCTCGTTTGAGCCGCCACTGATCGTGACCGGGGTATTGGGGGTCCAGTCGGCGCCGCCATCGGTGGTCGTGTACATGCCGCCGCCGACGATCCAGCCGTGGAGCGAGTCCGCAAAAGCGACGCCGTTCGAGTTGAGATAGCACGGCGATTCTTTGCAATGGTCCGGCGACTGAGTCCAGTGGGCGCCGCCATCGCTGGTGCAACCGGCCACATCCCAGCCGCCGAAACAGCCGTGTTGGGCGTCGATGAAGTGCATTCCGCCTTGGACCATCCCGTATCCCACGGCGATTGACCCCGCGATGCCGGTATCGACCAGCGTCCAGGTGCTTCCGCCATTGGTCGAGTGGGCCACCTGGACCGTCGCGGCGTCGGCGTCCGCGGCGAGCGCCCATACGTTCTGCGCATCGAGAGCCTGGATCACGGAGTATTCGGTAGGGTTCCAATGATAGGTGCTCGTGCTGAAACCGCAGATGTTGCCGGCCTGGTCCGTCCAGGTCTTGCCGCCGTCGCTGGTGTGGAGGATGCAACCGAGTTGCGCGTCGTAGCCCGAGGAGGTTGGGAACAACTCAGAGCTGCCCGCGGCCCAGCCGTTGTTGGCGTCGGCGAACGAGATACTGTCCAGCCGGAGGTAGCTGAAATGGCCGACTGCACCAATCGCGCGCTCGAACTGCGTGGTCCAGGTCTGGCCGCCGTCCTCGGTGGCGAAGATTTCCTGGCCCCACACTTGAGAGCTAAAGGTGCGCGTTCCGGCCGCCCAGCCGTGATTCCGGTCGGCGAAGTAGACGTCCTCGAATATGTAGTGCGGCGAGATATTGGCCTGCGTGAAGATCTCGCGGCAGTCGCTATAGAGGGCGCTACAGGCATTCCAGGGCTCTGAGGAACTTGCGGAGGTGTCGCGGTCGCCCACGATCAGGACCCGGTCCGCCGTCAAGGCCATGCCCCAATAGCCGTACGGAGCAAGGGGATCGGTGTTCTCCATTTTCACGCCGGTCCAGGTGGCGCCGCCGTCGAGGGTGCGCCACACGGCTGTTCCATCGCCTAAGTAGGCGGTGCCGATGGCATAGCCGCGCATGCTGTCCAGCATGCGCAGGTCGCGCACCTGGGTGAGGAACGGGTCTCCCGAATTCAGGTTCTGCGGCTGCCAGGTCTTGCCGCCGTCCGCAGTGTGGAATCCGACACCCCCGGTGTAGTCGGAGGAAAGCGCAAAGCCGGCTGCCCAGCCGTTGGAAGCGTCGGTGAAGCAGAGGGACGTAAACGTGAGTCCCTGGCTGGTGGTGTAGATCTCGTTCCAGGTTCGGCCGCCATCGGTAGTGCCGTAGATGGCGCCAAGGTCGATTGGATTATTGGCGGAATCGTAGCCTGTCCGTTTGGCGCCGGCAGCGAAGCCGGTGGTGGCGTTCACGAAAACGATTCGTTTGAGAATACTCGCGGAGGCCGGAATCGTCTGGCGCGCCCAGGTCTGCCCGCCGTCGGTCGAATGCCAGATGCCGGCCTGCCAGTTGACGAAGCCAGGCGGGTAACCGCCCCACTGAATCGGCGTGTTGCTGGCGGCCCACCCGTTCAAGGCGTCGGTGAAAGAAACGCTGACGAAGGAGTCGGCGCTCGCGACAGGCTGCTGCGTCCAATGGGCGCCGCCATCGGTGGTGCGCAGGATGGTTCCATTGTCTCCCACCACCCACCCCTGGCTGGCGTTCAGGAAAAACAAACCATTCAAGGAGACCGCCACTCCCGGATCCTGGTGAGTCCAGGTGACGCCGCCATCGGTAGTATTGAGAATGCTGCCTTTGAACTGGCGCGTGGTCTGGTCCCAGTGCGTATCGCCGACCGCCCAGCCGTGGTTATCATCCACCAGCACGACCGCCTTCAGATCCCGCGAGCTTTCGCGGAACTGCTGGATCAGGGGCGGCAAGTCGGCCGTCGCGGCGGCAGCCTTGCGGACCGCGGTGCGCCGGCCATCGATGCGCGGCAGCCGCATGGCTTCGAGCTTCGCGTCCAGCCGCGGTGTCTCGCCAGCCCGCACCTTCAGCAAGCGCCGGGCGGAAGCGGTGCCGGCTGCGTTATGGAAGACGACTCGGTATTCGCCAGCCGGCAGAGAGGCGAGAGTGAACCCGCCGTTTGCGTCGGCCGCCACAGAGAACCGCTCGCCCGTATTCAAGCTTGTGGCGTCGATGCGGACGACTCCATCCGGGTTAGCGACGTTGCCCGAGATCGTGCCCCGGCCATTGCCAGCCAGCAGCAGGACGCCCGAGAGCGTGAGCAAGACAAGAAGTTTCGCGGTGCGCATTCGAAATTCTCCAAGAAATGAATCTCGTGATGGATCCCCCAGCCTGAACAGGTTGGAGCCTGGCGACGACGGCCTTTCGGTAATGGTACTACTAAAAGAGGCGACGAGGAGTACTACCGAAGTTAGCATCCGTTCCCGAACTGCGGGGCTGTCACACGCGTGATACCATATGGGTTTCCATTAAGCTGAGGTTTTTGTGGCTAGAATTACGCGCAAAGAGTTAAAAAGTGACAAGTTCGCCCTCGAAGTCGGGCAGACGGTAAGCTTCTTCGAAGAGCATCGGGATCTGATCTACCGTTACGGCGCGGTTGCGCTGGGTGTGGCGGTCCTGGTCGCCGGCTGGGTGGTTTATCAGAAACACCAGGGGGCCGCGCGCGAACAGGCGCTGGCCAATGCGATCGCGATGCAGGAAGCGGGTATCGGCGCCCCGAGTTCCGGCAATCTGAGCTTTCCCACCCAGGCGGCCAAGGACGAGGTCACGACGAAGGCCTTTGCCGCCGTTGCCGCCAAGTACTCGGGAAGCACCGAAGGCGAAGTGGCCCAATATTATCTGGGCGCCATCGGCGCCGACGCCTCGAAGATGGATGAAGCGGAAAAGCACTTTCAGTATGTGGCACAACACGGCAGCGCCGCCATGGCTTCGCTGGCCAAGTTCTCGCTGGCGCAGATCGCCTATGCCAATGGCCGCGACGCGCAAGGGGAAGCCATGTTGCGCGATCTGATGGAGAATCCGACCGCGATGGTTTCGAAGGACCAGGCCACGCTCACTCTGGCGCATTACCTGATCCTCAAGCGTCCGGAAGATGCGCGCAAACTGCTCGATCCGCTGAAGACCGCCACCGGTCCGGCGGGACGCCTGGCGCTGACCATGTACGGCCAACTGCCGCCGCGGTAGAGCACACGCCGATGCTGGCGCGCCTGCGGTTCCCGGCCAGCCAGAGCCGCGGCCGCGAATATCCCGAACCCGCTCACCGCTATCGCAGCGCGTTCCAGCGCGATCGCGACCGGATCGTGCACTCGCGCGCATTCCGCCGCCTGGAAGCCAAGATGCAGGTGTTCGCACCCGGCATCTCGGACCATTTTCGTAACCGGCTGACGCACACGATCGAAGTGTCGCAAATCGCGCGCACGGCGGCCCGCGTGCTCGCGTTGGACGAAGACCTCACCGAAGCGCTGGCGCTGGCGCACGATATCGGTCATCCCCCATTCGCCCACGCGGGCGAAGAGGAACTGAACCGCCAGATGCGGCGCTATGGCGACGGTTTCGATCACAACCTGCACGCACTGCGCATCGTCGAGAGCTTCGAGCAGCGCTACGCGCGGTTTCCCGGGCTGAACCTGACGTTCGAAGTGCGCGAGGGGATGGCCAAGCACTCGCACGATTTCGAACCCGGCGAGCAGCCGGAGCTGGACGCCTACCTGCCCGGGTTGCGGCCCGTGCTCGAAGCCCAACTGATCGATCTGGCCGATGAGATCGCCTACAATGCCGCCGATCTAGACGACGCGTTTTCGGCCGGCATGTTCCCGGCGGGCGAGATTGCCGACTGCGTGCCGCAATACGTCGCCATTCTCGAAACCGTGGAAACGCAGTTCCCCGGCGCCAGCGCGCGCGAGCAGTTCCACGAGGCGCTCCGCCAGTTGATCGACGCGCTGGTTTCCGGCATGATCGCGGGCACCGCGGCCAATGCCGAACGCGCCGGAGTGGCCGACGTCGAGGCGGTTCGCAACCTGCCCTACCGCGTAGCGGCGTTCACGGACGAGACAGCCGCGGCCAGCCGCGCGCTCAAGGATTTTCTCTTCAGCAGGGTTTACGCCGCGCCCGCGCTGGCAGAGGACCGGCGGCGCTCCGTGGCGATGATCGCGGAATTGTTCGCCTACTTTGTCGAGGACCCGCGCCGGCTGCCCGATCCATACGCCGCACTGGCCGAGACCGCGCCGCCCCACCGCGTGGTCTGCGATTACATCGCCGGCATGACCGACGCCTTCTGCCGCCGGACGCACGAACAGGCGTTCGGCCCCACGCCAGCCGCCTGACCACTGGTGCAATACTTCTAAGATGAACGACTTCGATTTCACCGGCATTGCCCATCGCTATGAGCGGGACTCATTAGTGCAGAAGGCGGCGGCCGAGGTTCTGATCTCGTTGCTCGAGATCGGCCCCAGGGAAGACGTCCTGGACCTTGGATGCGGCACCGGGCACCTCACGGGACGAATCGCGGAGATCACGTCAGGGCGCGTGACCGGCATTGATCCCGCACCGGGAATGGTTGCCGAGGCGCGCTCGAAATACGGTTCGGACCGGATCGGTTTCGAGATCTCGGCGGCCGAGGATCTTCAGGCATGTGACGAATTCGATTGTATCTTCTGCAACTCTGCGCTTCAGTGGTTCTCCAACCCCGAACGCGCGCTGACCGCTTGCAGGCGGGCATTGCGCCCCGGCGGCCGCATCGGAGTGCAGGCTCCCGCCCGTCACGACTACTGCCCCAATTTCCTGAAGGGAATCGACGCAGTTGCATCTCATCCCGACACCGCTGCGACGTTCTCTCAGTTTCGCAGTCCCTGGTTCTTCCTTAAGACCGGCGATGCGTACGCCGATGTCTTTCGCCGCGCCGGGTTCGCCGTTCCGTTTGCCCGGATCGAGGCGACAAGCGCGAGGTACTCTCCGGACCAGATGCTCAAGGTATTCGAATCGGGCGCGGCCGCGGGCTATATGAACGCGAACTGCTATGGATGCTCCGTACCGGACGGCTACGTGGAGTCGTTCCGGCGCATCCTTGCCGACGCGTTCCACGCGCAAGCCGGCGCGGACGGGAAAGTGGATCTGGTTTTTCACCGGATATACCTGGTCGCCTTGCGATCCATCTGAGCCAGATCGCAGCGGAACTGCAGTTCAACCGCCAACGGAGGTGCTTGGGCTGTCCCTTGTCGTTGCAAGCACCCTCCCGCCGGGTTATAGAATGGGACCGAGATGCGAATCGCCATGCTCTGCCTTCTTTGCGCCGGCGTTGCCGCCGCGGAAATTCATCACAATCCCGGCAGCACCACGCCGCTGCCGTTCGACAAGTACATTCACGCGGTCAGCGAAGCCGATTCGCCCGTGCAGCAGGTCTACATCAAGGCCAAGGACGGGTTGTACATCGCGGCGGCCATTCGCAAGCCGAAGGGCGAGGGCCGGCATCCCGCGTTCATCATGTTTCACGGCGCGCCCGGCGGACGCGGCATGGAACAACTCGCCGGATGGAGCCGGGGCGATACCGGCGGTCCGGTTTGGGAACGGTTCCTCCAGGAAGGTTTCGTGGTCGCGGTCGCCGACTATCGCGGTGGCAACATGAACCTGGTGTCGTCGCCCTCCACGAATGGTTCAGTCACTTCGATCGACGATGGGCTGGCCGTCATCGACTACGTCAAATCGCTTCCCTACGTCGATCCGGACCGATTGAATCTTTACGGCGTCAGCCTTGGCGGCAACCTGGTGATGAACCTGGTCTCGCGCGTGCCGGTCCGCTCGGCCGTGCTGGGCGCGCCCGCCGCGATCTGGTTCCTCGGCCTCAATCTGCCGCCGGGTCCGCGCGGGCCCGATACGTTCAAGGACGTGAAGCCCGATCCCGAAATCTCCCGCAAGAACATCGAACCGATCCGCACGCCGATTCTGATTCTGGTGGGAACCGCCGATAGCCTGTTGCCGGTGACCGTCCTTCTGCACGACGCGCTGGCTGCCGCCGGCAAGTCGGTCCGTATGGAAGTTTACGAGCACGGGTACCACGACTTCTGCTTGGGCCCACAAGGCCAGAAGCGCCCCGACCTGCCGCAAGGCGAAGCGTTGTTCGATTCCGCCCTGGATGCGCTCGAAAAATCGGTAGCGTTCGTGAAGGCAAATTCGAAGTAGCCGGGTGCGCTTGGCCGACTGGTAAAGTCAGATGACTGTGCGAAACTGGATTCGGCTACGCTATGGACCAAGACGGTGGGTCTATCTGCCTTACCCCCTGATTCTGTCAGGCTTGGTCTTGCTCGGCTTCGCCGACGATCAAACCGCCACGGGACTTTGGCCCTATTTCTTACTGATTTCCGTCTTTGTGATCCAACTGGTTCTGCCAACGTTCGCCGGGTGGATCGCCGCATTCGCTGGCTGGCTCGGATTATGGCTAATCGCCCTCGTCATCGCGATTGTGCTTGATCATTACGGCGCGCCTGAGCTTTTGCTTATCGCAGCATTGGCCTCGGCTTCCTCGGCTCCTCTCCTCATCTTCCGTCCACGGCTCAACGACCACGTGCCAACTACAATAAAATCTGAATGAAACTCCCGGCGACGTTGCGCGCCCTTGGGTACCGGAATTTTCAGCTATTCTTCGGCGGACAACTGATTTCTCTCATCGGCACCTGGATGCAGAACATCGCCCAGGCGTGGCTGGTGTACCGCATCTCGGGTTCGTCCGTGAAGCTGGGCGCGGTGAGTTTCGCGGGCCAGATCCCTATTTTCTTTCTGGCGCCAGTGGGCGGAATCGTCGCCGATCGCTTCAGCAAGCGGCGCGTAGTCATCGTCACCCAGAGCGTTTCCATGCTGCTGGCTTTCGCGCTCGCCGGCCTCACGCTCACCAAAACAATCGAGGTCTGGCATGTTTTCGTGCTGGCATCGTTGCTGGGCGTGGTGAACGCCTTCGACATCCCGGCCCGCCAGGCGTTTCAAGTCGAGATGGTGGGCAAGCCCGACCTGATGAACGCCATCGCGCTCAATTCCTCGCTGTTCAACGCTTCGCGCATAATCGGCCCGGCCATCGCCGGAATCCTGGTGGCGGCAATCGGCGAAGGCTGGTGCTTCTTCGTGAACGCGGTGAGCTACATCGCGGTCATCGCCGGCCTGCTGCTGATGACGGTCGAGGAGCGCGAACGCAAGGCGCCGGGCGCGTCCCCGCTCGAGGACGTGCTGGAGGGGTTTCGCTTCGTGCTCCGCAACCTGCCGGTGCGCGCCATTCTGACGTTGCTCGGCGTGGTGAGCCTCACCGGGATGCCGTACATGGTCCTGATGCCGATCTTCGCCGACCGCATTCTGCATGGCGGCCCGCGCACGCTGGGCTGGCTGATGGGTTGCGCCGGTGTGGGCGCGCTCGCCGGGGCGCTGCGCCTGGCTAGCCGCACGGATTTGAAAGGGCTGAACCGCTGGCTGCCGGTGGCGTCGTTGGCCTTCGGCGCGACGCTAATCGCGTTCGCCTGGTCGCGCGTCTTCTGGCTATCCGCCTGCATCCTTTTTCCGGCCGGGTTCAGCATGATGATCGAGATGGCTTCGTCCAACACGCTGGTGCAGAGCATGGCTCCCGACGAACTACGCGGACGGGTGATGTCGGTCTATTCGATGGTATTCATGGGGATGGCGCCGTTCGGCGCGCTGCTGGCCGGGGTTGCGGCCGACCGCTTCGGCACGCCGTGGACCGTCACCGGCAGCGGCATCTTCTGCATGATCGCGGCGTTGGTATATTGGACCCAGCTCAAGCGCATCCGCGGCCCGGCGCGCCAGTTGATCGCGGAGCAGCGTGCGCGCTAGCGCGCCGGCTCGACGGCGTTGGCCCGCAACTGCCGATTGCGCAGCTCCGCCGTTTCTCCCTCGTCGAAAACGAAACGCGCGGCGAGCAGATCGCGCACCCCATATTCCGCTTTGCCCACGCCGCCCGGGCTGTGGTGCGCACTGCGGGTGAAGATATGATACAGCTCGTGCGCCAGCACCCGGCCAATGGCGCGGCCAAAGACCTGCTCGCGGTCGGCGGCGGGCACACTCAATAGATCGAGTTGGAGGAACGAACGGATGCGATCGCAATCGACCGCGCCGAAGGGCAGGATGACGCCGTCGCTTTCGTGGGTCCAGCCAAGGGCGCCCGGCTGCGGGCGATGCGGGCTAAGGCCGGCCGCGTCGCATTTGCCCTGGAAGCGGATCACCGCCAGTTGGACCGAAATCTCGTTGCCGCGCGCCGCTTCCAATGCGCGCCACTCCAGGCCGATTCCCATGCGGCCCATGATGGATTCCGCTTCGCCGCGCATCGCATCCATCACCGCCGCCGGCGGCTGCCGCTGAAACTCCGTGTACAGGGTGGCCGGCGTCGCCGGCACTATCGATTGGGCGAACAACTGAGCAGTGTACGCCAGTGGCACGATCAGAAACGAGACCCGCCGCAGCAGCTTCGTGGCTCTATCGGCTGACAACGCTCACACTCTCCATCCCTCACGTCTCGCGCTAATGGGCAGGCCTGACTGTGGATTCCGGCAGCCCGGAAAGCAATTCCCGATGCTCGCGCAGCATTCTTCTGGCTGTGTGGCAGGCGAAGCAGATGGGCCTCGCCTCCAACAGCGTTTCCTGCAAACTCTCGGCGGGAATCTCGCTCCACTCCATGCTTCTTCCATCGGCACAAAGGACGGCGGGTTTAGCCCCGACCAGCGGTATTTCGCCGATCGGCAGCTCACACGAGACGCACGCTTTGCCCACGTACCACTCGAGAAGTATGTTGCGAACCAGGCAACTCTCAAGCGATTCGGCGATCTCGCTCAAACACTCCTGTCCACATCCGGCCTTCTCCGGCCAGCGGGAACAGGACTCCAAACGCAATTGCGGCCGTCCTAGCGCCGTTGCCATCGCGTGGAGCGAATCCACCGTTACCCCAGCGGGATTCCGAGTTTCCGGGCAGGTAACCACCCGGCGCCCACGATAAGTCCACCACGCGCTACCCAAGCGCCAGAGCACGACGCCGCACAGCACGGCGACGATTCCGACCAGAAACGGCACAGCCATATTACACTCCCATAGTCACCAAATTGCAATACTGTTTAAACAGAACTGCAACATGACAACCGTATTACAAAATCCGGGAACGGCGTGCGCGACCGAGGGAATTCGTTGACAGATAACGACCGCGGCTGGAATTGCCGGGCCGGATTGCAGCGGGGATGAGTCACTGGCCCCAGACCCCTGCGGGATTTCACCCGAGTGGGCGAGGAGGATGCGGGATCGCGGCGCCTAACGGACGGCCTGTTTCGACAGGGCGTAGGACGCGAGGACGCTTGCCGCGGGCACGAAGTGGCCGCTCGTATCCACCAGACCGCTGGCCTTCCCGCTGGCGTCCGCGAGCCCGGAGTCGTACGAGTAAAAGAACCGAGGTCCGATCGGGACTCGCTGCGCCAATTCATCGAAGGCATCTAACAACTCGGTCAGACCTTGGCTGATGGTCTGCCCCTTGCGATTCGGGAACTTGGTGGCGTCGGTAAAACCCCACTCGGTAATCCAAAACGGCCTGTCGCGTCCGAGCGCCCAAATATCCTGGCGCAGCAGGACCGTCGCGGTATCGCCGGGGGATTTCGGCGAAGCATAGATATGGGTGCCGAAGGCATCGACGTGGTAACCCGCGTTGTCGAGGTAATTGAAGCCATCGACGTCGCGCAACATGGCGACGGCTTTCGCCGGATTCGAAAGGTGGTGCGGCGGATTGTCATATTGGTCGCTGCCGTGAGCGATGCCGAAAGTGACGATCTTCGCTTGCGGGAAGTAGGCGGGGTCGTGCAGGATCGTGGCGCCGGTTTTCAAGAACTCGCCATAGCCGCGCAGCCAGGTGTGCAGTTCGTCGGGGGTGGCGGGGTGACCGTTCGGCACGTCGGCGTCGTAGTAGAAGCTATCGTCTTCGTTGCCGAACTCGACCGCGTCGACGGCCAGATTGGCCGCTTTCAGCGCGCCGAGCAGATTGCGGAATCGGCGCGCGAATTTGTCGAGGTTAATCTGGCTCAGCTTCTTGGCCTTCCAGCCGTGATCGTGGGTCACCAGCGGGACATCGTAGTCTTCGCCCATTTGGAGGATGTTGGCAAGAACCTTCAGGTCCAGCCGCTTGGCGCGCGCGACCTCGTCGACGAAATTGGCGACTCCGCGCGCCGAGCCGGACGTGGGGCCATCGCGAAACCAGGTGGCGTGAAGAGCGTGGATATCTTCGAGCATCCTTTGCCGCGTGGCTGGGTCCTGCCCGCTCAATAAGGAGCGATCGATCCCGACCTCGACGGGCACCTTCGGCGGGGGGGCCGTCACCACGGCGCCAGCGGCCGGGGCATCCTGGAGCGAAAACACTCGAAGGGAGTTCACCATCATGTCGTGACCCTCCGGCCGGCTGGGCACGCCGCCGGCCCAATCGGCCAAAGCCGACGAGAGGCGAATCGTTGCCGCGCCTTTCACTGCGCCGCCTGTGACCGCTGCCGCGACGGGCTCTCCGTCCACTTCGAAGATCATCTCGTTTGGCGTCCAGAGGAGGCCAATATCGTGAAAACCCTCGGAGAGGTTGCCGGAAAAATGCGCGCCGAATCCGATTCCCGTGTGCTGTTCTTCCTTGCTGGCCGGCCAATACTGCAGACCGATGTGGATGTAATCCGGGTACTGGGCTTCGGCAACGTCAATCTCGTAATGGTCTTCGGTGGTCAGCCAGAGAGAATTGTTCATGCCGTGGATATCGGCGATTCGCATGGTGGCTTCGAAGAAGCCGTAGGCGTACGTCGCCTTGCTGTTGATCGTGCCGGTGGACCACCGCGCCGACTTGCAATCGGAGGCCGCCAGAGTCTTCAGCGTGAGCCCCGCGCCCGAGGCCTCGACGTTGCCCGGCCGCCGGCAGCTCTTGAGTCCCGCTCCGTCGTCCGTCAGCAGGTTCCAGCCGGCCTGCAACTCAGCCGGGGTCGCGAACTTGGTCGAGAAGACCGGCGGCCTGCGCGCGGAACGGAAAGCCGCGATAGCGGCGCGGTCGGCGGCCGTGACGGGGCGCCGGCGTCCGTATGGCTGATCCGGTGAGCCATAGGTCACTGGGCCAACGAGCTTGACGGGCGCGGCGGACGATGCGGTGAGTGCAGTCGCGGCGAAGAGGAATCTGCAGAGGAGAGTGGTTGCTGGAATTCGCATGATCGAATCCCAGTATCCCATTTCGCCGGGCGGAATCCGCGTAAGGCGCCCCCGCTTATCCCCGCCTCTTCTTATAGCTCCGCGCCAGTTCCATGTAGACGCCTAAGTCGCGGTCTAAGTCGGATTGCGTGCCGTCGAAATAGAAATTGCGGATGGGGATGCCGCCTAAGTCGCGGCTCAGTTGCGGATAAATAGCTTCGCAGACGATGCCGTTCATGCAGGTGAAGGGGCTGATGTCGATGATGCCGGCGGCGCCTTTCTTCGCGAGGTAAACGGCCTTGCCGACGTTGAGCACCATTTCGCCGAACGCGCCTTCGCGCGGCAAGTAAGGGCGCGCGCACTCGAGGACTTCGTAAATATCGGGCTCTTCGCGGCCGGCGAAATCGTCTTTGAAAACCGCGACCAGGCGGTCCTCGTCGCGCTTCTGCACACGCTGGCGCACCCACGAGCCAAGCGCTTCCAGGGTCCACAAACGATTTTCGAGTCTGAGTTTGCGGAACACCTCGGAGTTGGTGTACCAGACCCATTCGACGATGTCGGAAAGCCAGGCTTCGGCGCCGTATTGTTCGAGCGAGCCGATCAGGTTCTCGTTCGAAAACGTATTCAAACGGCAGAAGATCTCGCCGACGATACCGATGAGCGGCTGTTCGCGGTCGCGGCGCGTGTTGAGCTTGCGGAAGCGGTCGCGCGCGCGGATCATCGATTGTTCGATCGCATCCAATTGGGCGGCGGGCTCGACCGTGGTCGTCTCGATGGTGCGACAGAGGTCGGCGAGACCCTCTTCGTAAGCGCCCTCGGCGTCGCCGGGCGACTGCTCATAGGGCCGGTGCATCAGCAGCGACTTTTCGAGCAGGTCGGCGCAGAGCAGCGCGCGCCAGGCGCTGCGCAGGAATGGCTTGGCCATCTCGCCCAGGCCGCCGTAGGAATTCTTGCTGCTGGGCGAGAGGATCTGCACCGCTTCATAGCCGTTCGTATCGAGCACGTGGCGCAGGTAGGGCGCGTACTGNNTGGCCGAAGCGGCAGGGGCCTTCGGCGGTAGGCATGAAGAGGGCAACGCGCGCGGGGTCGGCTTTCGAATCCTCGAGCAGCCGCATGAAATCGCCGACGGTGACCTTGGCCGGATAGCATTCGTCGCCGGAAGTGTAGCGGGCGCCGAGTTCCCGCGTGCGGTTATCGGAAGGTGGCGTGGGTTCGGCTTCCATACCGATGGCGCGGAAGGCCGCGGCAAACGCGCGCGCGCTGCCGGCGGCCATGGGCGGAATGTAGATGCGCTTGCCGGTTACTGAATCGCCGGCTGCGCCGCTTGCGCCTCGGGCGGCGGGGGCATTGTCGAGGACTGGTAGCATCGCAGAATTCCTTTGCTATCGAGATAGGCTTCGCAGCGCGTCATGTAGCCCGCGTCGTTGCCATGGCCGTCGAACTGGAGAATCAGCAGCGGCGCGCCGGCGGCCTCGCGGGCGAAGTGTTTGATGTAGGAATCGGGCCCGCACTTGAAATTGGTGATGTAGACCAGGTGCAGATTGGGGCGCGTGGAGGCCTGGCGCGCGGCTTCGAGAATCTTGCGGCCAGAGATCCAGAACATGTTCGAGCCGGCGTCGGCGATGGCCTCGCGGCCGGTCACCAGAAAATCGAGCGGAATCACGTTGGCGCCGTAGCGGTGGCGCAGCTTGCGCGGAATGTCGCAATTCACGCCGCGATCGTAGATGTTATAAACGCGTCCGGCCAGCACCAGGCCGGGTTCGCCGGTTTCATCCAGCTTAGCGATGGCGCGGCGCCCGGCTTCGATCAACTTGTCCTGGAAACTGCGCTGTTCGGTGAAGGCGGCGTCCACGGCGCGGTCGCTCGCGCGGCGCTTGATGCCGAGGCGGCCCATGGTCTCGGCCAGCGCCTTCTTGATCTGCGCCGGGCCGAGGCGGAAATGCAGGGTCGGAATCAGGAACTTGTTCGCGTGCGGTTCGAGTGCCGGCGCGGCGCGCAGCACCCAGGGCAGCGTCTGGCTCCATGGGCAATAGTGCGCGGTGCCGGGGTTGTCGCCGGAATCGGCATCGGCTATGTTGGGAATCAGAATGTAATCGACGCCCTGGTTGACCAGCGCCTGCACGTGGCCGTGCGCCACCTGCACCGGGTAGCAGGGCTGCGCCACCGCCATGTCGATACCGGCGGCGGAAATGCGCGGGTCGGTCACCGGAGAAAGCACGGTCGGGATGCCCAGTTCGGCGAAGTAGCGGCGCCAGAACGGCTGGTGTTCGAGCATCGCCATGGCGCGCGGCAGGCCGACGCGGAACTTGCCCTCCGCCGCGTTGGGCAGCGCCTCGAGCAGTTGGTCGCGATAGGCAAACAGGTCTTCGATCACTGGCTTGCGGCCGGTCGCCGAGGGCTTGCGGAACTTATCCGAGCACTTATCGCCCCAGTAACTCTTCTGGCCCTCGATCGAAAATTCCTTCATGTCGCACAGGTTCGAACAAGCCTTGCAAACGAAATCGCGGCTGGAGAGTTCGAGCTTGTGCAGGTCATAACCGCGGAAGCGCGTTTGTGCGCCGGTGGCCTGGTGCCATTGGCGGGCGATGAGGGCCATGCCGATGGCGCCCATCACGCCGTTGNNCCGCGCACCACGCGGTTCAGGTAATTGAGCGCGATCGAATAGGCGAGACCGGCCACCAGGTTGGGCACCGTTTCGCCCTTGTGCAGCCAGCCTGTGACGTCGCGTTCCATGAAGACCGTGCAGCGCTCACCCAGGCGCGTGGGGTTGGCGGCGGCGAGCGCCAGCTTGGCGAATTCGCCCTTGATGCTGATCCCCAACTTCTCGGCCTGCTCTTCGAGGAACGAACCCGTGCCCGCGGCGCAGGCTTCGTTCNNGAAATCGACGACCACGCCTTTTTCAATCGAGATGAATTTCGAATCCTGGCCGCCGATTTCGAAAATCGTATCCACAGGCTCGCCGCCGAGCGTGCTCGAGATATGGATGGCGCCGGTCTTGTGCGCGGTGATTTCGTCGTTGACCGAATCGGCGCCGACGAATTCGGCGATCAGCTCCCGCCCGCTTCCTGTGGTGCCCACGCCGCGAATCTCCAGGCGGCTGCCCCACAGGCGTTCGACTTCGGCCAGTCCCTGCTGCACGGCTTCGATCGGCCGCCCGGCGGTGCGCAGATAGACGTCGTGGATGACCGAGCCGTTCTCGTCGATCGCGACAACATTGGTTGAAACCGAACCGATATCGAGGCCGAGATACGCAGGGATGGGCCCATCGGCGGGCGGCGCGTACACGCCCACGCGGTCGCGCAACTGGATCACGTTTTCGGTCAGCAGCGGTTTCGAATCCTGCACGGCGACTTCGGTATCGTGCTGGCGCAGCCGATGAATTTCGAGAATCGAACGCTTGCGCGTCTCTTCGGCTTCGAGGATGGCCGTGCCGATGGCGCCGCACCAGGCGAATTGTCCGGGGACGAAGAGCTCCTCGGCGCGCAGATGGAAGGCTTCGGCCAGGGCGCGCGTGACGCCGGCGTTTTGCGAAACCGCGCCGATCAACGCCACCGGCGCTTCCACCTTGCGGCCCTTGACGATCGAGCTCTTGAAATTGCGCGCCACCGCGTCGCAGAGCCCGCGCAGGATTTCCGCCGGCTGGTAACCCTTCTGCTGGGCGTGGATCATGTCGCTCTTGGCGAACACCGAGCAGCGGCCGGCGATGCGCGCCGCCGAACACGCGCCGCAGACGAGATCGCCCACTTCCTCAACCGAATACTGCATGCGCAGCGCCTGCTGATCGAGGAAGGAACCCGTGCCGGCCGCGCATTCGCCGGAGCGGTCGTAGTCCTGTATGCCGGTCGCGTCCAGCCGTATGTACTTCGAGCTTTCGCCGCCGATTTCGAACACCGTGCGAATCTGCGGGTAGAACGCCGTCATCATCCGCGCGATGGCCTTGAACTCGTTCTCGAAGAACAGGCCGAGCACCTTGGCGATGGTGCGACTGCCGGAACCGGTGACGCGTATGCCGTCCACGCGCACTTCCGGCACGGTTTCGTAAAACTCGTCAAGCAAATCGTAGGTGGATTGGATGGGACTGCCGGAAATGCGGCGGTAATCGGACAGCACCAGCGGGCGCCCTTCGAACTCCGTCAGGCGGAACTCCGGCCGCGCGGCGCAGAGGCTTTCCAGGATTCCCCGGTCGGCGGTTTTGCCCAGCGCGGCGAGCTTAAGGCTAATGGCCCCAATATCCAGCCCGAGATTGATACCCATTCCAGCTAGTGTGCTGCGGGACACGACAGATTTCAATCAATCAGGCCCGAATTGCCGAAATCCGGGCTTGAACGGGGCAGGATGAGGGGCAGAGGGCGCAAAGGGGCTGTAGGAATTTCCAACGGGCGGTGGGGCAGGTCACCGACCTGCCGCTTGCCGTCGTGACGCATTCTGCTGCATAATGAATCAAGATGGCAAAAGATGCTGTCATGGTCCCATCGAAGAACGAGGCAAAAGCGCGGGTGAGTGTCGCCCTGACTCCCGAGCTTCACAGCGAGATCAGTGCGCGGGCCGCGCAATACGATCTGAGTTTGAACCGCGCGATTCTACAGCTTCTGCGCGCCGGTCTCGACGCCGAACGCGAGAAGAAGCAGCGTCTCGAAGAAATGCTGCGCGAATACCGCGAATGCGCCGATCCCAAGGAAGCGGAACGCCTAGGCGATCAGCTAGGTGCTATGATTCTTGGCCGGTGAGGCTAAGTCGCTTCATGCGCCGCTACGCCATTCTCAGCAACCGCAAGCGGGTGATCATCGCGCTGGTACACACGGTGGCGTTTCTGCTGCTGGCGGTGTACACGGGGACGCTCGTCGTGCGGCCGTTGCATGCCGGTTCGCCCGTATCGGGGTGGATCATGGCCGGCGTTTACTGCGCGGTGACGACGGCGCTGCTGGTGCTGGCCGCGGTCAGCGGCAACGCGATCGAAAGAATCTACTTCGGCCTGGTTACCACGAGCGCCGGATTCGGCGTGGCGCGGCAGATTGTGGGCGACGCGGGGATTCCGGTTGCGGTCTACGTGCGGGTTGCGATGCTGGCCTGCGCGGTGGCGGTGGGCGTGGCGATCTTGCGGGAGTACCTCGGCGGGAGGAACGAGGTCAGACGGGCAACCTAAAGGATGCCCCACCAAAGCAGCCGCGTTCTTGGTGGGGCATCCTTTAGGTTGCCCGTGGCTGCCACTACCAGACTGCCACATCTCAGAATGCGAAAGCCGTCGTGCTGGATTATCAGATTGTCGTGTCTGAAAATCACCCAATCGGGTGTGATCCAACGCACTTAACTCCCTTCTTTCCGGCACGGCCATTCGCTTGCAATTGATCCGTAACAGAAGGAGAAGTCCCTTGAGCGATCCATCTACATATTGGCTGACTATCATGAACATCGGGTTGGGGGTGGTGACAGCGATTTGCTGCCTCGCGGTGGCGTTTGGCGTGGTGCAGGAATTGGCCGCGCGCCGCAAAAAGAGGGCAGCACTTGATGCTGAGGTTTCCGGCTTGGCTGGCGCATTTGGCGATGGGCACGCATTTGGACTGCCACAGCTCGGGCTGACCATGGCCGATGGCGGCGAGCCGGTCGCGAAGAAAGACGCGCCGAAAGAAACCGAGCGGTAGCCACCATGACCTGCCCCTTCCTGAGAGAAGCCCAGGTCCATTTCTGCCACGCTTCGAGCGTGCGGAAGTTGATTCCGCTGAACGCGGCGGCGGGCGGCGGGCGCGCGGACGAGAAATGCTCATCGGCCGCGTACGGGACGTGCCTCGTGTATCGATCGAACCCCGTCGAAGGCGCGG
The DNA here is from genome assembly GCA_003157745.1 of Bryobacterales bacterium. Taxonomy (GTDB): domain Bacteria; phylum Acidobacteriota; class Terriglobia; order Bryobacterales; family Bryobacteraceae; genus Bog-375. Next base: position 104,568 of record PMKM01000092.1, read on the forward strand.
CCGGCGGCCCATGCCCGCTGATGGGCGAGTCGCTGATGCAATACTGCGCGGCGGCCTCAGTGGCGAAACTGGTGCCGTTTAGCGAGTCGCTGCTTTCGCGCTGCGGAACGGACAATCATCGCTACTGCGAGCTCTATACGGCGATGGCAAACCCGCACGCGACGAGCGACGAAGTGGACGGGATCGCGATGCCGGCCGAGTTGAGCTATACGGCCAACCACCTGTGGCTGGAGGTGGGCGAGGACGGGCAGTGCCACGCAGGCATCGACGCCTTTCTGAGCCGCGCGCTGGGCAAGGTCGAGCGTATCCAATATGTCTGGCAACAGGGGCTGCACCGGCCAGCGGCGATTCTGACCGCGGGCGGAATCGATTGGGAAGTGGTGTTCCCCAACCCGCTGCTGTTAACCGGCTGCAACCTCTACCTACGCGCCAATCCGGGCCGCCTGGGGAGCGAACCCTATTCGGCGGGATGGCTGTTCGAGGGCCGCGTGGTCGAAGGAACGACGGATAATCTGATGCAAGCCGCGCCGGCGAAAGCGTGGATGGAGCGCGACGTGCGCCGGATCGGCGAGGCCGTGCAGCAGGGCTCGGGCATGTTGGCCGATGGCGGGCTGTTCGCCGTGGGCGTGTTGACGCTGCTCGATCGCGAATCCAGCCCCGCGCTCTTCCACGATTTCTTCTCGCCATTCGCCAAAGGGGATAGGGCGCCAGAATGACAGGCGGCAAGATCGCGTTTGCCTCGGGAATGCTGCTCGCGCTGGCGGGCGGCTGGCTGGCTTTTCCACGCGTCCTGTATCGGACGCATCCGCAGCCGGTCGATTTCAGTCACAAGATCCACGCCGAAAAGGCCGGTGCCAAGTGCGAAGATTGCCACGCGTTCCGCGACGACGGAACCTATGCCGGCATCCCCACGCTGGACAAATGTTCGGGCTGCCACGCCGCGGCGATGGGCACCACGGCCGAAGAGAAGAACTTCATCGATCGCTATGTCACGCCCAACCGCGAGCCGCAATGGCTGAGCTACGCGCGGCAGCCGGAGAACGTCTACTTCTCCCACATCGCGCACGTCAAGCTGGGCAAGGTGAAATGCGAGCAGTGCCACGGCAATGAAGGCGGCGCGGCGACGCTGCGGCCGTTTGCACAGGACCCGATCAGCGGCTATTCGCGCGACATCTGGGGGCGGCCCGTCAACCGGATCGCGTTGCGGACGGAAGGCGGCATGAAGATGGACGATTGCGTGGATTGCCACCGCCGGCAGGGCTTGGAATACAGTTGTTTGGGGTGTCACAAATGACGACCACGCGGCGGAATCTGCTCAAATTCGTGGGCGGCGGAGCGGCCGGCGCCCTGCTGACGCCGGCACCCTGGCGGCTGATCACCGATAGCGCGCTGTGGAGCGAGAACTGGCCGGGGATTCCGCGGCCGGCGCACGGCGGAATCACTGCCCGCTTCACTCATTGCACGCTGTGCCCGGCCGGGTGCGCCGTGCGCGCGCGGTGCGTGGCCGGTCAGCCGGTTTCGCTCACCGGCGTGAAACCGCATGCCGTCAGCCACGGTGCGCTGTGCCCGTGGGGCATCGCCGGGCATCATCTCCCGTACCATCCGGCGCGCGTGCGGCAAGGACCGGTGAAGGAAGCCACGGCGGCTGTTGCACAGGCGATTGCGCAGCGAGGCACCGGCGAACACGTCGCGGTGCTCGATCTGCGCCCCGGCCGCACGGTGTCCTGGACCCATCGCCGCGCGATGGCCGCGATCAATGGCGGCCTCTACCTGACGCCGCGCCAGCCAGGATATTCGATCGACCTGGCGGCGGCGAAAACGGTAATTAGTTTTGGTGCGCCGCTCTTCGACGGTTGGGGCACGCCGGGCAACGTCATCGCCGCGCGCTCGATTTTCCGGCTGATTCAGATTGAACCGGTGGAGACGCGGACTGCCGCAATGGCCGACTTGTGGCTGCCCATTCAGCCCGGTTCGGAATTCATGCTGGCGGCGGCGCTCGCGGGGAACATGACCCTTGCGGAAGCTGCGCTGATCACCGGCGTGGGAGAGCAAGCCCTCGCCGCCGTCCAGGAAGCCGCGGAAAGCGGCCAAGCCGTCGTGCTGGCCGCGGACCCAGCCTCGCCGCTGATGAGCCTGAACGAAAAATACGGCGCGCTGGGCCGCACGGTGGTCGCGCGGAGCGATGCGCCGATGCCGGAGGCGTGGAAGCAAGCCGCCCCGGAGATGTCGATGGCCGCCGCGCCAGATGGCGCGATCCGCGTTCTGCTGATCGACGAATCGCTGCCCGGCGGCTACATTCCGTGGCGCAGGATTGCGCCGAAGCTGGCGCCAGACGCCGTCGTAGTGGTCTTCACTTCCTCGAACGATGGCTACGCCCGGCATGCCCAGTTCGTGCTGCCCGCGGCCGTGTACCCGGAAACGGCCGAGGACATCGGTCCCGCCATCGATACGGTGGCTGCGGTCTTTCGCATCGCCGCGCCGCTGATCGCGCCGGTGGTGCCAGCGGTCGATCCGGCCCGGTTCGTCGAGCGCCTCGCCGGCCTGCCGGCATCCGAGCCATTGCGCGAGCGGGCCGGCGCCATTCACAAGGCCGGCCGCGGCACGCTGCTCGACTATACGGCCGCGAAATCGACGCCAGTGAAGGACGTGACGGCCGACAATTTCTGGAAGACTCTGAGCCAGGGCGGCTGCTGGATGGACGATTCCGCCAAGCGCACGGCGCCCGAAAACCTCGTGTTTCCGGCCGCCGGCGAACCGCCGCGCGACGAACGGCCGCTAACGGTGGTCGTCGCGGAGCCCAGGCGCGGCGGTCTCGAATCGCCGCTCATGTCGAAATTGGAGCGTGAGTCGAACCTGCGTTTGGCGGCCAATCGCGTGGCGCTTTCGCCCGATGGCGCGCGCGCGAGCGGCATCGAAAATGGCGACCGCGCGGTGCTCGAAACCGCTTTCGGGCGGTTGAACGTCGTGGTCGCAATCGATCCGAGCGTGCCGGCCGGCGTAGTGGAAGTGGCGGGCGGCCCGCGCATGGCGGATCTATGCGGCGGGAACGGGCGCGCCAGGGTGGTGCGAGCATGACACCAAGAAAGCGTTATGGCATGTCGATCGATATCGACAAGTGCAACGGCTGCGGCGCCTGCATGATGGCCTGCGCGGTCGAAAATAATGTCCCGCCGGTGCCCGAAGCGGCCAACGACCGCAAGGGCATCACCTGGATTCGCGTGTACAGAGTGGATAACCACCGCGCCTATCCGGAGCGTCGCACGGCGTACGTCCCGGTGCTCTGCCAGCAGTGCGGTCACGACACGCCCTGCGTACACGTCTGTCCGCAGCAGGCGGTGGACGTGGACCCGGAAACCGGCATCGTGGGCCAGATGCCGGAGCGCTGCCTGGGCTGCCGCTATTGCATGGTGGCCTGCCCATATCACGCGCGCTATTTCAATTGGTGGGATCCCGCGTGGCCGGCCGGCATGGAGAAAACGCTCAACCCCAACGTGGCGCCGCGCATGAGGGGCGTGGTCGAAAAATGCAATTTCTGCCACGGCCGCTGGCACGCCGCGCAGCAGAAAGCCGCCGCCGCGGGCAAGCGCGAAATCGACGCGGCCGATTACGTCCCTGCCTGCGTGGAAGCCTGCCCCACCGGCGCGCTGCGCTTCGGCGATCTCGACGATCCGTCGACCGAAGTCGCACACGACGCCGCGCGCCCGGAGAGCTTCCGCTTGCTCGAAAAGATCGGCACCGAGCCGAAGATTCATTACCGATCACAGCGCGATTGGGTGCGCGACATCGCTAACGCGCCGCACCCCGACGGAAAGGACCAGCACCGTGGATAGGGAATTCATCGCACGCGGCTTGCAGCGTTCCTCGCCGGGACGATTCCTGCTCTGGATTCTTCCCTGGGCCGCCCTGCTGGCGTTCGGCCTCTATTGCGCCGGGTTGTGTCTGGCGAAGGGCTTGAACCAGACCAACATGGACAACCGCTTCGCCTTTGGCCTCTGGATCTTCCTGGACCTGACCGTGATCGCGCTCGGCGCGGGCGCCTTTCTCACCGGCTTCCTGCTCTATATCTTGAAGCTCGACGAACTGCGCGCGGTAATCAATAGCGCCGTCGTGATCGGCGTCGTATGTTACAGCGGCGCAGTCTCCGCGCTGATGGTGGATGTAGGCCAGCCGCTGCGTTCGTGGTTCACCTTCTGGTATCCGAACGTACACTCCATGCTGACCGAAGTTACTTTCTGTATTAGTTGCTATCTCACCGTGTTACTGATCGAGTATCTGCCCATCGTGCTGCGCAATCGCAAGCTGCGCGATGTGCCGTCGTTCCTGGTCTTCGAACATAAGTTACACAATCTGGTCTACGTGCTGGCCGGCGTGGGCACGTTCCTCTCGTTCTTCCATCAGGGCTCGCTCGGCGGTTTGTACGGCGTGCTGCGCGGCCGTCCGTTCGCGTTTCGCGAAGGCTTCGCGGTGTGGCCCTCCACGTTTTTCCTTTTTATTCTCTCCGCGGCGGCCGTGGGTCCGAGCTTCATCCTGCTCACCACCAAGCTCGTGGAGACACTGTCGCGCAAACGTCTGGTGCGGCCCACAGTGTACAGCCTGCTGGCGCGCGTCTCCGGTTTGCTGCTGGCCGTGTATGTGTTGGCGAAGGCAGTAGACACGCTGGTCTGGATCAATCGCACGTCGCCCGGGCACGGTTTCCTCGCATCGCAATACTACAGTTGGAAGCCGTTCGGCACCTGGATTCTATTCGCTGAAATCGTCGTTTTCGGAATGCTGCCCGCGCTGGTGATGTTGACGCCGCGGCTGCGCGCGCACAACGGCTGGTTGGTTGGCGCCGCTGCCATGGCCTGCGGCGGCGTGGCGCTCAACAGGTTCGTGATGACCGTACAGACGCTCGCGTTGCCCACGCTCTCCTTCGATTCTTTCGTCTCGTATTATCCGAGTTGGCAGGAGGTCGGGACCTTCCTGGCGGTCGTAGCGTATGGAGTTCTACTCTATTCATTTTCGTTCCGCTACTTCAATCTGTTCCCGGAAGAGCGCGAACTGAGACTCGAAGCGGCCGTGCACGAGGAAGAATCCGCGCTGGCCGGGAGATACTAACTATGTTGCCGTGGATTTATGGCTTCGACTGGAATACCGGTCACATCGTTTTCCTGGGCGCTTTTTACGCGGTGCTGGCGGCTATCGCTGCGACGCTGACCGCGGCGGCGATTCGCTCGCTGCGTGCGATTCGCGCTGGCCAGACTGACGCTATCCGCTGGCACGGCGATTTCGAAAGCCTTCCCGAACGCGACCAGGTGTGCCGCCACGTGCTAACGGGCGAATTCCGCGAACGCCAATGTCCGCATGCGTTCGATTGTCGCGAGTGCGAAACGCACGCGAAACTGATCGAGCGCCACCCGCTCGCGCCCGTCGCCGGGCATGAGGAAGACGTCTCCGGCATGGCGTTTCCGCTCGACCGTTTCTATCATCGCGGCCACACCTGGGCGCGCCTCGAAACCGATGGAACCGTGCTCGTGGGGTTGGACGAATTGGGCGCGCGCCTCCTTGGGGTGCCGGACGCGCTGACACTGCCGCAGCCGGGAGAACGCACCCACGCCAACGGCGCGGCATTTCATATCCGCCGCCGCAATGCCGACGTGCGCGTGGTCTCCCCCGTGGATGGCACGGTGATTGAAACCGGCAGCGCCGGACGCGGCTGGTACCTGCGCGTCAAACCGGATTCGACCGGCGCGAACGCCTTCCGCCATCTGCTGCGCGGCTCCGAAATCAGGCCGTGGATCGAGCGCGAAATAGAGCGCCTGCAACTGGCACTCACCGCCGAAGGAACAGCCCCCGCGCTGGCCGATGGCGGCGTCCCCGTCTCCGACATCGCGGCCGCCTATCCCGCCGCCGATTGGGACGCCGTCTGCGGCGAAATGTTCCTCGAAGGATAACCGGCCGGTTCGCCTCTCCTACCGCAGCCTGCGCGTCCACGCCGCCAGCGCCGTGAGCAACCCTTGGATCGACTTTGCCGCGTGCTCATCCGTCAGGTTCCCCGCCGCGTCGAACTTCTGCGAAGTGCCGTGGATCATCACATCGGGCGCGGTCAATTGGTGCATGCCAAGCCCTGGAAGGAGCTGCCGCAGGTGGTGTTGCGCGCGCACCGTCCCCTGCGGGCCGGGCGTCGCGCCCATTACTGCCACGGGTTTTCCCTGCCAGGAGCTTTCGCCATATGGCCGCGAGCCCCAGTCGATCGCGTTCTTCAGCACGCCCGGAATCGAGTGATTGTACTCCGGCGTCGCGAACAGAATCGCATCCGCCGCGCGTACCCGCGCCCGGAGTTCCGCGACGCGCTCGGGCGGCGGCGTCTCGTTGTCCTGATTGAAAAGGGGGATCCCGTCGAGGTCGAAAATCTCCACCTTCACTCCCTCCGGCGCCAATGCCTGCGCCGCGCGCAACGCAGCGCGATTCCAGGAGCCCTTGCGCAGGCTTCCCGCAATTCCCAATATCGTCACTGTTGGTTCCATCTCACTTGTAAGATGCGGGCCACGATTGATCGGATGCGGCGCGCAGTTAAAAGAATCCCGACAGCCGCTCAAGTTATCATAGATTAGGAAGTACTTCCCGCATGTCTGTCAATCCCGATCCGCAAATGGGCGTCAATAGCTGGCTCGAAGAAGAACTCTACCACCAGTATCTTCGCGATCGCTCTACGGTGGACGAAAGTTGGAAAGAAGTGTTCGATTCGGGCGGCGCCGCTGCCGCTCCGGCGACTAAGCCTGGTGGGGCGGGCTTGGGCTTGCCACGCCCCTTGTCCGTTCTCGAACCTCCCGCAGCCGGCCAGTTGCAGCCCTTGCGCGGCGCCGCTGGCCGCCTCGCGGAGAACATGGCGGCCAGCGTTTCCATCCCGCTCGCCACCTCGCAACGGACCATCGCCGTCAAGGTGATGGACGAAAATCGCCGCATCATTAATCAACACCGCGCCCTCCTCGGCGCGAGTAAGGTGTCTTACACCCACTTGATCGGCTGGGCATTGGTCAAAGCTCTCGAAGCCATGCCCGGCATCAACCAGGCGTACGCCGAAAAGGATGGCGCGGCCTATCGAGTGATCCATCCGCACATCCATCTCGGCATCGCTGTCGACGCCGCCGGCAAGGATGGCGCGCACAACCTGCTGGTGCCGAACATCAAGGACGCAGGCGCGCTGAATTTCGAGGAGTATCTGCACCGTTTCGACGACCTTGTCGCCCGCGCCCGCGGCGGCAAACTCACTATCGCGGATTTTCAGGGCACCACCATTTCGCTCACCAACCCCGGCACCGTGGGCACCATGTCTTCCAGCCCGCGACTGATGCCCGGCCAGGGCGCCATCATCGCCACCGGCGCCATCGACTATCCTGCCGAATACCATGGCACCGCCGCCGAAACGCGCGCCGTTCTCGGTATCAGCAAGGTGATGACTCTCACCTGCACCTACGATCACCGCATCATTCAAGGCGCCGAATCGGGCGCGTTTCTCGGTAAGGTGCAGGCGCTGCTCGACGGCAAGGATAGCTTCTACGAAGCGGTCTTCGATCACCTGCACATTCCGCACCAGCCCGTCCATTGGGAGACCGACCGACGGCCGCGCCTGCCCGGCGGAGCTTCCGCGCGCACCGCCGAAATCGCCAAGGAAGCCGGCATCATGCAGATGATCAACGCCTACCGCGTGCGCGGTCATCTTATCGCCGACTTAGACCCGCTCGGCCACGAACCGAGCTATCACGCCGAGCTCGATCCGGAGACTTACGGCCTCACTATCTGGGACCTGGACCGCGAATTTCTCACCGGCAGTCTCGGCGATGCGATCGGCGAAACCGGTCCCAAGCCGCTCGCTACTTTGCGCGAGATTCTCGAATCGTTGCGCGAAACTTACTGCGGCAAAATCGGCTGCGAGTACATGAACATTCAGGTGCCGGAGCAGAAGCGCTGGCTCCAGCACCGCATGGAGCCGGAGAAGAATCACTGGCCGCTCGCGCCCGAAACCAGCCTGCGCATCTTGCGCAACCTGGTCGCCGCCGAGGGCTTCGAACATTTCCTCCATTCCCGTTTCGTCGGGCAGAAACGCTTCGCGCTCGAAGGCGGCGAAACCGCGCTGGCCATTCTCGAAGAGATTCTCGATCGCTCCAGTCGCGCGAGCGTGCAGGAAATCGTCATCGGCATGGCCCACCGCGGCCGTCTCAACGTGCTCGCCAACGTGGTCGGCAAGGACCTCAAGCAGATCTTCTCCGAATTCGAAGGCGACATCGATCCCGCCAGTACGCAAGGCTCCGGCGACGTGAAGTATCATCTTGGCGCCCACGGCGTGCGCCGCTGCGAAAACGGCCGCGAGATCGCGATTTCGGTTTCGCCCAACCCCAGCCACCTCGAAGCCGTCGACCCCGTGGTCGAAGGCATCGTCCGCCCCAAGCAGGACCGCCTCGGCGACACCGCTCGCGAGCGCGTCATCCCGTTGCTCATTCATGGCGACGCCGCTTTCGCCGGTCAGGGCGTGGTGGCCGAGACGCTGAACCTCTCCCGGCTCGATGGCTATTCGACCGGCGGCACGATTCACTTAGTCATCAATAATCAAATCGGCTTCACCACCCTGCCCGACGAATCGCGTTCCACACCGTATTCGACCGACGTCGCGCGCGGCGTGCAGGCGCCCATCTTCCACGTCAATGGCGATAGCCCGCAGGCCGCCGTACGCGTGGCGCAGATCGCTTTCGATTACCGCCAGCAGTTCAAGACCGACGTCGTGATCGATATGATCTGCTACCGCCGCCACGGTCACAACGAAGCCGACGACCCGAGTTACACGCAGCCCATTCTGTACCGTAAGATCAAGGACCATCCCTCGGTCGCCACTCTCTACGCCGAACGACTGGTGCGCGAAGGCGTCGCCACCGCCGATGATGTCGCCGCCATGCGCCGCGAAGTAAGTGACCGCTTGGCGGCCGGATATGACGCCGCACAGGCGCAGGCCGAGCATTACGAGTTGCAGGAGCTGAGCGCGGTTTCGACCGGCGATATCTCCGCCTTCTGCCCGCGCACCGCCGTCAATCAACAGGTGATCGAACGCGTGATTCGCGGCATCACCAATTTCCCCGATGACTTCCATCCGCATCCTAAGCTGCGCGGCTTCCTGGATAAGCGCCGCAATGCGATCGCGCAGGCCGCGCCCATCGATTGGGCGTTCGGCGAATCGCTCGCCTTCGGCACGCTCGCGCTCGAAGGCACCGCCGTCCGCCTGAGCGGACAGGATTCCGGACGCGGCACTTTCAGCCAGCGCCATCTTGCGTTCTACGATTACGAGAACGGCCAGCGCTACATTCCGCTGCAACATATATCGCCGGACCAGGCCCGCTTCGACGTTTACGACAGTTCGTTGAGCGAGTACGCCGTGCTCGGTTTCGAGTTCGGCTACAGCGTGGCCGACCCGCTGACACTGGTGATTTGGGAAGCGCAGTTCGGCGACTTCGCCAACGGCGCACAGATCATGATCGATCAGTTCATCTCCTGCGCCGAATCCAAGTGGGGACAACCGAGTGGCTTGGTGATGTTACTGCCGCACGGCTTCGAAGGCCAGGGCCCCGAACATTCGAGCGCCCGCATCGAGCGCTTCTTAGTCCTCTGTGCCGAAAACAACATGCAGGTTTGTAACTGCACCACTCCCGCGCAGTACTTCCACTTACTCCGCCGCCAAATGTACGGCGGCTCCGACCGGCGCGGCGTCCGCAAGCCTCTCATCGTTTTCACGCCGAAGAGCCTGCTGCGCCATCCCCGTGCCGTTTCCACCATGCATGAGTTCTCGACCGGCGGCTTTATCGAGATACTCGATGACCCCTCCGCCGATCCCGAACGCATCTCTCGCGTGGTCTTCTGTTCCGGTAAGATTTACTACGACTTACTGCAAGCTCGCGAAGAGCGCAAAGCCGATCACGTCGCCCTAGTCCGCGTCGAGCAACTCTATCCCTTCGCCGCCGCCCAGGCCGCCGACATCCTACTAAGATACCCGCCCAATGCCGAAATCGTCTGGGTCCAGGAAGAGCCCAAAAATATGGGCCCCTGGCGTCACATCCGCGAACACATGCACCCGCTAGTAGATCTTACCCACCGCGACATCCGCTACATAGGCCGCTCAGAATCCGCCAGCCCCGCCACCGGCTCCGGCAAGTGCCATCAACAAGAGCAGCACGAAATCGTCGATGACGCACTAACCCCTGGCACCATTTCGCAGACGAAACGGGTGAGGCTAGTGGCGAAGAGGAAGAAATAGCAGCGAGGGGGAGGCTTGGCCCGGGTTGCATCTGTATCCAGATTCAGCGCTGCTCGCCCCGCTCCAGCACGTCCGGAGCATCATCCGCAATCAGGATCCGACTAGGACGAGCCGCTCGTCGAACCGCTCCTGAGGCTGGCTTGCACCAAGTACTGGCCGGTCAGCACAGACAAGTCGTGCATAATAGTACGGCAACCCGTCCTGGTAAGAGCGCTTTGCGAAGCACGGGTGCAGTCGCTCTTCCATTTTGCGAAGAAACTGGCGGATTTTGTCACACCGTTCCGCATCCAGTAGATCACGTTGGTGGGCAAAGACGACAAAGTCCCAGAACCGCAATACTGGTCTGGGAATGGTCTCGTCACCTTTGAGAAGTCTGGAAATCGCCGTGGTGTCATCTGTCGCTGCCGGGACGCCTAGAACCATCGAAGCGGCATGAGTGTAGGCTTCACCGCGGTCCACAATCGAATAGAGGCGCTCACCCTCGGAGTCCATTTGGCGAACCCACGCATCTACGGAATTTCCGAGAATGGGAGCCAGCAATTCACGTCCAACAAGGGCCAACGTGCCGTTACCAAGGGCCTTCTTCAACTGCTCTCGTCGCCCACGGAACTTCGGAACATTCTGCAAAATGCAAGCAACCTCGGACTCAACGGCTTCAACAATGGCAGGTTGAACGCCAAAGTCAGACCGCAAAAGCCGGAGGACCGCGAACTGATCCGCAGCGATCAACGGCAGCAGAACCGAACTGTCGATAATGATCAGCTTGGGATTGTTGTGTGGCCCGGCTGGCGGACTCACGCAGGAATCGGTTCGGCGATGAGGCCGCCGAACCTCTCCGCGAAGGAATACCGATCCATCATCAGCAATTCCGCCGCCTTCGCCACGCTGATCTCGCCAAAGTTCAATGTATCGATGACTTGCTTAACATAACCCGCAGGAAGCCGCAGTGAACGGGTCCCGACCGTCGTATTGCGATTCTCCGCGATCCACTTGGGGGATTCGTCCACCTGTTGGCGCAAGAACTCGCGAGTCGACCACGCGCGATAACTAATCTCCTTCAGCACACCGCCCAGGGTGTAATCCGAGTACTGCGAATACAGATATTCTGAAATGAAGTTCTGTTCGTATGCCGCCCGAAGTAATGTTCTCTGCTCGACATGGATAGAGGCCATGAGTTGCGCGACTTGCTGCGGCACCAGGCATCGCCAATCCAGACCAAGCTGATTAGTGTAATGGACGAGGACCGATCTCGGAACAAGCGCCTCTTGGGCGAACGCTCGGGCGCGCGCCTCCGACAAGGCTGGCTCTTCCCCGGACTTATCCAGGAAGTCCAAGCTGACGGGATCAGACTCGACGTCGAAAACGGCGTGACAAACTTCGTGCAAGAGAATCTCGTTGCGCCTAAACCAGGTGGACTTGAACGTATTAGCAAACACGCACGGTCTCGAGCTACCTTCCGGGCCTATCGCGAAGCAGCACCCCTCCAAAGACGACTTGGGAACCGGGCTTTCGATGACGGCCACACCGATTTCTCGTAGTCGGCGGCGAATCAGTTCGCCAATACCCGTTTGCCCATGTTCCAGATTGGCGACCGCGCGAAAGCTGAGAGCGGCGTCCCTCCCTTGCGCTGCCGGCGGCGCAGAGCGATCAACTTGTTCCAAAACTGCCTGTGAAACTGCACGCCACGCCGGTGAGCTTCTAGCCCCGCGGATTACCTCCAACTGTGCCATAAAGAAACCTAATCGGCGGACCAGGCCAACAAATTCCCGATCGGCAGCCGTGAGGTTCTGGGAGCTCAGCTTGAACCAGATGGCCGGGGCGAGCGAGCGACCGTCAGCACTACGGACTGTCCCCTGCGCAACAAGGCTCTTGCTCGTCACGCCCAGTATCGTCGACAACTCAGATATGACAAACTGCGGGATGGGGCGCTTCCCGTCCATCCATTCTCGGAACTGATCGGCAGGAACGCGAAGCAAGCTGGCGCAAAACTCAGGGCTGAGACGCGTCGCCTCTATGATCTGCTTTAGCATCGAATTGTTTTAGAAGTGTAGCAAAAAGCCGGAGTGACGGCCGAACCCGAGGGATTGGCAGAAATACGCGGATTTCCAATCGTGCACCCCCATTCTCAATATACGGCATTCCTGCGCAGAAGTTTAGAGGATCGGCACCCGCGTCAGCCTCCCCTTCCCCCCGATGCTAACCTGAAGCTTGTCCCGGCATCCTCACTTCAAAGCGTATCTGGCCCTGGCCGCGGTGTGTCTCTTTTGGGGCACCACGTATCTCACCATCCGGATGTCGCTCGAGTCGTTTCCGCCGCTCACGCTGGTCGTGGCGCGCTTCGCGATCTCGGGCGGGGCAACGTTGGGATTCGCCTGGTATCGCGGCTTGCACATTCCGCGCGGGAGGGAACTGGCCGAGGCGTGTCTCGCCGGCGTCTTGATTCTCGCCATCGGCAACGGAGCGCTGGTGGTTGCCGAGACCTTCGTGCCCAGCGGCTTGGCCAGCCTGATCATATGTATGTCGCCATTCTGGATGGTGGGAGCGGAGGCGCTGCTGCCCGGCGGCGAAAGTTTGCATGGGCCGACCATCGGCGCCATGGCCCTCGGCCTGGCGGGCTCGGCCCTGCTGGTGACGCCGCGCGGCGGCGGAGCGGGGGCCGAACACAAGCTGCTGGTCGGCTTCCTGATCCAGCAGGTCGGCATGGCCGGCTGGTCGTTCGGCTCCATCTATCAACGGCGCAAGGCGGGCAAGGCGCACTCGGTTGTCGCAGGCGGCATTCACCAATTGGCGGCCGCGCTCGCCACGGCGCCGTTCGCGTGGCTGGTTCCGCACCAGCCCATCCACTGGAGCGCGCGCGGCGTGGGCGCGCTGCTTTACCTGGTGGTCTTCGGATCGCTGGTCGGCTACAGCGCGTACGTTTACGTCATGGATCGCCTGCCGGTCGCCGTGGTTTCGATCTACCCGTACGTGAACTCGGTGGTCGCCGTCGCGCTTGGCTGGCTGTTCTACCGCGAGCCGTTCGGCCTGCGGGAATCGGTGGCCATGGTGGTGATCTTCGCCTCGGTGGCGCTCGTCAAGCGTTATTCCCGCCCCGCGGCGGGCTAGGCTGGCCAAGCTTGGCTGCCAGCGCGCCGCCGGCCATGCTGAGAAACGTGGTCAACACGAATAACTGGAGCGCCAGCATGCCGATGTCCGACCAGTTTCGCGTCATCCCCGCCAACTCCCGAAAGCGCGGATCGGCGTGGAACTGCGGCATGGCGGACGCCATATTGATCGCGTAAAACACGGCCGCGTAGAACACGCCGGCCAGCGGGAACGTGAACAATCCGGTGATCCAGCCCAGCCGCAGTCCGGCCCGCACGTTGATCGCGCAGCCTGTGCGCCGCCGGTAGAGGAACACCGCGAAGTAACCCGCGGCCAGCCAATTGACGTATGGCAGGAAGAACAGCGCCGTGGCGCCCATTGCCACCAGCAAGGCAATCCTCACCGCCAGCCGATTGCTGAAATCGAGCGGCATCGGCGGTGGCGGCGCCTCGAGCGGCGGCAGCGCCACCACCACCGGCGCCGGTTCCTCGACGGCCACTTCCGGCAACTCGCGCTGCGGTTTGCCGCACTTGTGGCAGAACAACGCGTCCGGCGGCAGCTCGGAACCGCAACTGCAAAAATCGGGCATGATAATCGATGGGAACCCCTTTCAGTTTGGCGCAGCGCACGCCGTGGAAGCAACTGGCATCGGGCGCGTCCTCGCGTTGTTCACCACCATTCGCCCGGGCCGTGCGGTATTCTAGGCTCTCTCGAAGGGAGTCGATCCGAAGTGAATACATTCCCGATCCTGCTCGGGGCGCTTTGCGTTTACGCCCTGGCTTACCGATACTACTCCGCCTTCATCGCCGCCAAGGTGCTGGCGCTCGACGACCGGCGCATCACGCCCGGAATCCGCTTCGCCGATGGCCACAACTACGTGGCGTCGCCCCGCTGGGTCCTCTTCGGCCATCATTTCGCCGCCATCGCCGGCGCCGGCCCGCTGGTCGGTCCCACGCTCGCCGCGCAGTTCGGCTTCCTGCCCGGTTTCCTATGGCTGTTGATCGGGGCCGTGCTCGCCGGCGCCGTGCAGGATTTCACCGTGCTGGTGGCTTCCATGCGCCACCGCGGCCAATCGCTCGCGGCCATCGCCCGTGGCGAGATCAGCCCGTTCGCGGGCCTGGTGACCATGGTGGCGGTGTTGTTCATCCTGCTCGTCACGCTGGCCGGCCTCGGCATCGTGGTCGTGAACGCGCTGGCCAATAGCCCGTGGGGCGTCTTCACCATCGGCTGCACCATCCCCATCGCGCTCACGATGGGCTGGTGGATGTTTCGCAGCCACACGGGGACGATCACCGTCGTCGGCCCAAGCGTCTTCGGCGTGGTCGTGCTGATCTCGGCCGTGGTCGCCGGCCATTGGTTCGCCGCCAGTTCCGCCGCCCACGCGCTCACCCTCACGCCGCACCAGATCACGTTCCTGATGGTGGCCTATGGCTTTATCGCGTCCGTGCTGCCGGTATGGCTGCTGCTCGAACCGCGCGACTATCTGTCCACCTATCTGAAGCTGGGTACCATCGCCGTCCTCATCGTGGGCGTCTTCGTCGTCCATCCGGATATCCGCTTTCCCGCCATCACCGGGTTCATTTCTGGCGGCGGGCCCATCATCAAGGGCAAGCTCTTCCCGTTCCTGTTCGTCACCATCGCCTGCGGCGCCATCTCCGGCTTCCACTCGTTGATCGCCTCCGGCACCACGCCCAAGATGATCTCGAAGGAGAGCGACGCGCGCTTCATCGGCTACGGCGCCATGCTGTGCGAATCGCTGGTCGGCGTGCTGGCTTTGATCGCGGCCACCTCGATGTACCCCGGCGACTACTTCGCCATCAACAGCGCGCCCGCCGTGTTCGCCAAGCTGGGTCTGCACACCGTGAACCTGGGCGCCATCTCGCAACAGGTGGGCGAGAACCTGGCCGGCCGCACCGGCGGCGCCGTTTCGCTCGCCGTCGGCATGGCGCAGATCTTCCGCGGCTTTCCCGGCATGGACCGCCTGGTCGGATATTGGTACCACTACGCGATCATGTTCGAGGCGCTCTTCATCCTCACCACGGTCGATACCGGAACGCGCGTGGCGCGCTACGTCCTGCAGGAAATCCTCGGCAAGGCCCACCCGCGCTTCGGCGACGCCGCTTGGCTGCCCGGCAATCTCATCACCACGTGCTTCGTCGTGAGCGGCTGGGGATATCTGATTTACACCGGCAATATCTCGACTATCTGGCCCTTGTTCGGCACCGGCAACCAGTTACTCGCCACCATCGCGCTGGCCGTGTGCACCACGTTTCTGATTAACATGGGCAAAGCCCGCTACGCCTGGATTACGGGCGTGCCCATGTGCTTCGTCGGAGTCACCACGGTCACAGCCGGAGTACTTTCGATCAAGGACATCTTCTGGCCACTCACGGCGAAGACCGGCCAGCAGATGATCACCGGCTACCTGGATTCCGCTTTGATGACGATCTTCATCGTCGGCGTTGTGTTAGTCGTGTTCAGTGCCGCCCGGCGCTGGATCGCCGCCATGCATGGCGTCCCCGCGCCCAAGGAAGCCTTCGGCGAGCCAGTCACCGCCAACGGCGAAATCAGGATGGGCTGTTGCTGATTCGCACTTTGGCCGTGTTAGCGAAATCGTGAAGGAAGAGTCCGCAGGCGAAAGCGCCCGCCCCGCTGCCGCGGGACCGAGGGAAAAGTGGGGCAGGCGCTTTCGCCTGCCAACCCGCCTCTCGCCGCCTACGTGCCGGCCATCGCCCGCCGCGGCTCGAAGGTGTATCCGAAACCGCGCACCGAGTGGATCAGGGTAGGCTCGGCCGGGTCCTGTTCGATCTTCTGCCGTAGGCGCAGCACGTACACATCCACCGCGCGGTCCGTGATGGCGCGGTCCTGTCCCCATACCGAATCGAGCAATTGCTCGCGGCTGAAGACCACGCCCGGCCTGCTCATCAGGAATTCGAGCAGGCGGAATTCGGTCGCCGTCAACGCCAATGGCGTGCCATTCAAGCGCAGTTGCCGGCTGCTGGTATCGAGTTCGATGCCGCCCGCCTCCAGCAGCCGCGGCGGCGCATTCTGATTGCGGAACTGCAACTTAATCCGCGCGATCAACTCGCGTACGAAGAACGGCTTCACCACGTAGTCGTTGGCCCCCAGTTCCAGGCCCACGATGCGGTCCGTTTCCGACGCGCGCGCGGTCAGGAAGATGATCGGCACGCCGGCCAGTTCCGGGTCGCGCCGGATCCCCTTGCAGATGTCCAACCCGTCCGAATCCGGCAGCATGATGTCGAGCAGGATCAGGTCCGGCCGCACTTGCCGGCACAGCTCGATCGCGCCCTTACCCGTCTGCAGCCCGGAGAGCGAGAACCCTTCCTTCTCTAAGTTGTACTTGAGAAGCGAGAACAGGTCGACATCGTCTTCGATAAGAAGTATCTTCTTCATGAGCGCCGTAGTTACCTGTCCTAACGGTATCAGCCGCGATGTTACAGAGCGATTAAGCGCCCGTGAATTCGGGATTAAGCGAGTCCGCTACGCCGCGCACTCGCCGCGGCCCAACTGGAGCGAGAACGCCTGGTCGTCGCCCCAATCGTTATAGATCTCCGGAAACAACTCCGCCGGTTTCGCGAACTGGCGCGTCATCTCGCGGAAAGTTTCGATCTTATGCCGCAGTACATACTGGCGGAAGCTCTCGCCTTCCGTCCGGTTGGCCTCGAAATGATCCAGCACGCGCTCGACCGCGGCCGGCGCCAGTCGCGCCGGAATCGCCTGCACCGCCAGTCCGAACCGCATCACGCCTTCCGTGTCGTACCCGCCGCCCAGCAGCATCTGGTAATACGGAACCTCGCGCCCGTCGATCTTCCGCGCGTTGCCGAAGAAACCGAAATCCGCCACCCAGTGTTGTCCGCAGGCATTCGGGCAGCCGCTCACTTTGATCGTCAACTCCCGCACCCGCGGGCCGTCGTACCGCCGCAGCGCCTCTCCCAGCGCCGCGCCCAGGTTCATCGCCTTCGTCAGCGCCAGGTTGCACGAGTAAGCGCCCGGGCAAGTTACTACGTCGTCGATCTGCCGCGCGCGCGCCGCTCCCAGCCCAGTCGCGCCCAGCGCCCCGTGCACCTCCGGCAATCGCGCCAGCGGGATGAACGGCAACAGCACGTTCTGGTCGATCGTAACCCGCAGCGTCCCATCGCCCGCCGCGGTCGCAATGCGGCCCAAATCCCGCAACTGCGCCGCCTGCAGATTCCCCTGCTCCACGCGCACCGTCACCGCCGCGTACCCGGTCTGCCTCTGTTCGCGAACGTTGGTCGAGAGCCACCGGTCGTACTCGCCATCGCCCGTCGCCTGTTGCCCGGCCACCGGCAGCAACGCCCCCTGCCCCAGCGGTTGCGGCTGCGATTGGTAGCCGCCGAAACCTTCCGGCACCCGCTCCGGCCACGCGATCCCGCCGCCCATCAGGATCGCTTGATATTCCTTCTCCACCTGCTCCCGCAGCCACTCGATGCCGCGCTCACGCAGCACGAATTTCAGCCGCGCCTTGTTCCTGTTCTCCCGGTTGCCGTAGCGGTTGAAGATGCGGATCACCGCTTCGCACCGGTTCAACAGCCGCTCCTCCGGCACGAACTCCTCGAGCAGTTGCGCCTCCGTCGGCAGCGGCCCCAGCCCCCCCGCCACCAGCATCCGGAAGCCCCGCTTGCCGTCCCGAATCACCGCGCGCAGCCCGATATCGTTGATCGCGCCCGCAATGCAATCGCTCCCCGCGCAGCCATCGAACGCGATTTTGAACTTGCGCGGCAGGTTGCTCGTTAGCTCCTTGCGCAGTAGCGCGTACGCCACCCGTTGCGCATACGGCCGCACGTCGAAAACCTCGTCGCGCGCGATCCCCGCCCAAATGCAAGTCGTTACGTTGCGCACCGTGTTGTAGCAGGCCTCACGGTTGGTCAGCCCGGCATCTGCCAGCACGTGCATCAGGTCCGCCGTCCGATCCAGCGGCACGAAATGAAACTGAATATTCTGCCGCGTCGTCAGGTGCCCCCTGCCGCCGCCGTATTCCTCCGCCACCCGCGCCAGTTGCCCCGCCTGCGCCGCCGTCATCATCCCACCGGGAATCTTCGACCGCACCATCTGCACCCCCGGCTGCCGCTGCCCGTAGATGCCGTGCTTCAGCCGGAACGGCCGGAACTCGTCCTCCGTGATCTCGCCATCCAGGAAGGCGCGCGCCTTGCGCCGAAACGTCTCGATCTCCTCGCGGACCACCCGATCATGCTCATTTTCAAACACTTGGGCATCGATCAATGCTTGTTCTGCAGTTCCACTCATAGCAGCACCCGATTCTCTATGGATTATATCACCTCNNCTATGTCTCGAACTCTTCTGATCACATTTGCGATTGGCATCGTCGCGGTTGCCGTCATCGTCGCGGGCATCGTCTACATCGCGCGCGGCGGGCACGTCGAGTTGCCCGGCAAGATTCTCAAGGTCCGCACCGCTCCGCTGGACGAAACGAGCACGGCCGTGGTGATCGACTTTCGCGTCACCAATCCTTCCGATCATCCGTTTCAGGTGCGCAGCGTGACCGTGGTGCTCGAAAATTCGCTGGGCGTGCAGACCGAAGGTTCCACCGCCTCCGAGATCGATGCGCAGCGCCTGCTCGCCGGCGTCCCTCTGCTCGGCGATCGGTACAACCAGAGTCTGATGGTGCGCGAGCTCGTGCCCAAGCGCACCACCCTCGACCGCATGATCGCCGCCCGCTTCGAGTTGCCCGAATCCCAACTCCAGTCGCGCAAGCGCTTCCTGGTGCGGATCGAGGAGTGGGACGGCGTGGTCCAGGAACTGAGCGAGAGATAATCCGCCCAAAAAATGAAGACTCCCCCATAGTCCCCACTCCAATCGGAGCCGCGACCAAAGGGAGCGGTCGCACCCTGACACACACCCCGCCTCCGCCGTGCGATCCCACTCGCACGGCGAAGCCGATAAGCCCGGTTCTGCATGCGCGGGCAGGTGTCGAGCGGCCAAGCTTGTGGGGCGGACCCCCCAGGTCCGCGCGGGACGCCCTCGTCCCGCTGCTCCATCGACGAATCATCCAACTCGCACGGCGAAGCCGACAAGCGACGCGCAGTTACTTCTCAATCCGGAACTTGCCACTAAGTGGCAGGTCGCGCGACGATCCGCCCACCTGCACAGTGTACTCTCCCGCGACTAACTCCCACCCGTTCTTGTCTTCATTGAAGATAGATAGATAGTGCGGGTCCAGTTCCAAGGACACGACTTTCGATTCGCCCGGCTCGAGCGCGATCTTCGTGAATGCCACCAGTCGTTTGAACGGCTCGCCCGCCGCCTGCGGCAACGTGGCGTAGACCTCGGCGATCTCCGCTCCCGCTCGCTTCCCGGTGTTCTTCACTTCAAAAGCCACCTGCCCCGCCGATACTTTCAGTCCCGAGTAACTGTAAGTCGTGTAAGACAGTCCGTAGCCGAACGGAAATAGCGGCAGCTTCTGCTTCGCGTCGTACCACTTATACCCGACCAGCAACCCTTCGTCGTATTCGATGTCGAACCGCCGCGTGTTGACGATCCACTCCGCGCCCTCGGAAATCGGCTGCATGTCGCCCTCGTGCGCCTCCGGCTGCCGCGTCTCGACCGGATGCGGCAGGTCCGCTTCCGATTTGGCGAAGGTCACCGGCAGTTTCGCCGTCGGGTTCGCGCGCCCGAATAGAATGCTCGCAATGGCCTCGCCGCCGCGCGTTCCCGGATACCAGGCTTCGAGCACCGCGCTCACCTGGCCGATCCACGGCATCGTGATCGCGCCGCCGCTTTCAATCACTACGATGGTGTGCGGATTGGCCGCCACCACCGCGCTCACCAGCGCGTCCTGCTTGTCCGGCAGCGAGAGAGTCAGCACGTCGTCGCCTTCGCTGGTCGGTTGATTGACGAACACAATCGCCACGTCCGACGCCTTCCCAAGCGCCGCCGCCCGGTTCGCATCCGTGCCCGGATCGTAGGCAACCTTCGCGCCCTGCGCCAGCGCGCGAATCGCTTTCAACGGCGACGAGCGATGCCACACGGTTTCGCCCGCCTCCGGAACCGCGTTCCCGCCGATCGGGTCCACCCTTCCCGATCCGCCGCCCGAGACCACGCCCACGTCCGCGTGCGATCCGATCACGGCGATCGAATGAATATTCGACCCCAGCGGCAACTGGCCGCCAGCGTTCTTCAGCAGTACGATCGACTGCTCCGCCACGCGCTCCGCCACTTCCAGGCCGTGAAACACGTCCGGCACGCGGCGATCCGGCGGATTGTCGAACAGTCCCACCGCGAACTCGCTGCGCATTACCCTGTGCACCATGTTGTCGAGCCGCGCCATCGATACCTCGCCCGCCTCCACCGCTTTCTTCAGCGGCGCGCCGAAGTAAATCGCTTCCGGCATTTGCACGTCCAGCCCCGCGTTGGCCGCCTTCGCCGTGCTATGCGTCGCACTCCAATCGGAAACCACAAATCCCTGGAACCCAAAGTCCTTCTTCAAAACTTCGTTCAGCAGGTAGTTGTTTTCGCACGCGTAATCGCCGTTCACCAGGTTATACGAGCACATCACCGCACCCGAATTCGACGACTTGAGCGCGATCTCGAAGCCCAGCAGATCGCTCTCGCGCATGGCCCGCTTGCCCACCTTCACGTTGACGAACGAGCGCCCGCTTTCCTGATCGTTCATCGCGTAGTGTTTTAGATCGCCGACGATGTGCTGCGCCTGCAGCGCCTTCATATCGACGCCCGCAATCGTCCCGGCCAGCACCGGGTCTTCGCCGCGGTACTCGAAGTTGCGCCCGTTGCGCGCCTCGCGCGTCAGGTCCATACCCCCGCCCAGCGTCATTGTGTATCCCTGATCGCGCAGTTCGCGGCCAATCAAGTCGCCGTATTCGCGCGCCAGGTTGACGTCCCAACTCGCGGCCTCGCCTATCGTCGATGGCAGCGGCGTCGAGTAGCGGCCGAACAGGGATGAGTGCGTCACGCCCACCGTCGCGTCCGCCATCTGCAGGTCCGGGACTCCCAAACGGGGGATGCCCGGAATGAACCCGGCGTTGCCCAGCGCTCGCAGCGGCAGCCTCTCGGGCGGCACCCCCACCTCTTTCCACCCGTTGCCATGCAGCAGCGAGATCTTCTCGTCGAGCGTCATCGCCTTCACGATCAGGTCCGCGCGTTCGTCCGGCGTCAGCGCCTTGTTCATCCATGGGCCAGCCGCCGGAGGCGCCGGTTGCGCCAGCGCCACAGCGAGCGAAAGCGCCATCCCGGCAACGGTCAGCCTGGACAGGCCGGGAAGAATGCTGCGAAGTCTTGTCATAATCGTCCTCTGAATTTCGCTATCGGGCCGATCCGGTTAGCTCGGCCGCACCGCGCGCGCCGCCTGCGGCCTCGCCACGGTTCTTTGCTCACCGTAGCAATAATCGCCACCCATTGCATCCGCCCAGACCGCGCACGTTGCGTGCACTAAGCGCCGCTCACAAAACGATCCTGCCATTTCAACGTGGCGCACGCACTCATGCGTGCCGCGTCGGCACTCGTGCCGACGCCTGGTTCTCCATGCGCGGCAGGTATTGCAATACCTATTTCGCAACCCGCCCCGAGCGCCGCGCCCACGCGCCGCCGCTCCGATTCGTCCCGGCCTCGCGCCACCTATCCAACCAAAAACCTAAAACGGCAGAATCTCTTCCCGCGCCACGTCGAAGTCGATCCGCCGCTTCTGCTCGTACGCCAGGTTGCCCAGGTGCGAAGCCTGCGCCGACCGGTGCCCCACCAGCACGTCGCCGTTCGGCAACTTCCGCGACTTCACGCAATCGAGAAAATTCCCCACGTGGTCCATGTCGAGACCGCCGTCCGCCGTCACCACCACAGGCTCTGCACCCTTCTCCGCCGCGTGGAATTCGTAATGCTTCCGGTCGATCAGCAGCCGTCCGCCAGTGCCCGCGAACTCCATCGCCGCGCCGCCGATTCCCGGCACCAGCGTAGCTTCGAACGTCGCCGTCAACTGCGCCGGGTATTCGAGCAGCACATTGATCGTGTCCGGCGCCGTCCGCCCGTCCTTGTAGTTGTACACTCCCCCCGCCGCCACCGCCGTTGCCGGAACGTCCGACCCCAGGAACATGTGCACCACGTCGATCCAGTGCGTGAACAGGTCCGTCACCTGCCCGCCGCCGAAGTCCAGGTACGCGCGCCAGTTCCAATACTGCTGCGGGTCCCAGTCGCGCCATTTCAGCCGGCCCAGGTAGCGGCCCCAATCCAGATCCTCGGGCTTGCTGCGGAGCGAATCGGGCGCCTTGCGCAGATGGTACCCATTGCCGTGCCACCACGTGCGCGCCAGCGTTACCTTGCCCATCTTTCCGCTGTCGAAGTACTCGCGCTTGGCCTCCAGGAAGTGTTTGCCCGAGCGCTGCTGCATGCCCACCTGGCAAATACGGCTGTTGATCCGCGCCGCCTTCACCACCGCCGGCCCTTCCTCGATGGTCAGCGTGAGCGGCTTTTCGACGAACACGTCCTTGCCCGCATTCAGCGCGTCGATCGCGAGCGGCACGTGCCAGTGGTCCGGCGTCCCGATCAGTACCACGTCGATGTCCTTGCTATCGAGCAGCGCGCGGTGGTCGCCGAACGTGTGTGCGTCCGGCGCCTTCTGTTTCGCTTGATCGATGTGCACCCCCCAGATGTCGCACAGCGCGACCACGTCCACCGCGCCGGTCCTGAGAAAATTGCCCATGTCGTAGCGGCCGCGCTCGCCGCAGCCGATCAGGCCGAGCCGTATGCGCTCGTTGGCGCCGTACACCCGCGCGTACGATAGCGCCGTCGCCGCTGTCACACCCCGCAGAAAGTTTCGACGCGGAAACAAAGTCTCTGGCATGGGGCAATTATAGCCCCGCGCGCAGTACGCCTCGGCGCTCCGGGCGTGCGGCGTAAAAGCGACGCAGAACTGAACCATCCGCGGAACTCTCGAACGATTTACAACGCTCGGCGACAGCCACCACCCAACGGAGCCGCGACCAGAGGGAGCGGTGCACGCGTCGAGAAGCCGATCACGCGCTCGAAAACGAAGTCCCCATCAGTCCCGCCGCGCCCATTCGTGGCGTACGCATTCTTGCGTGCTGTGTCGAGATTCCTCTCGACTTTTCCTCGTCGGCCCCATCTGACCGTTCACGCCATCAACGGAGCCGCGACCAGAGGGAGCGGTTTCTCAACGGAAACGAGTCCGCCGGTCAAAACTCTAGTTCTCCGTCGGCATCTTCTCCGCGTGGTCGATCACGATCGTATCGACCGGCGCTTTGCGCGATTCCAGCTTGAGGCCAAGCTGCTGCACACTCTTGAAGATGGAGCCCGACGGGTCGGATGCCGCATCCGACGGCAGGCCGCCCGCGTCGCTGCTGGCCGCCCCGCCGCCTGGCATCGCCGCGCCGAACTTGCGGCCGATGTTCTTCAAGTCTTCCATCGTCAGGTCCAGCACTATCTGGAAGTTCCCCTTCAGCTCCGTCATGTCCACCACGGGACGGTCGAGAAATGGCGACAGCGTACCGGCCAGATTCTCCATACTCATCTTCTCCATCTCCATGTGCATGCCGCTCATGCTGTAGCTGACCTTGGCATTCCCGTCCGGCCCGTGCACGGTGGCCGTTCCCGAGCCGTCGGCATTGGTCTTCATCTTCACCAGCGGACCCTTGTCGGCAGCCGGCGCCGGCTCTTCGCCCGGCGCTGCTTCGGCTTTTTCGACAGCGGGCGGCGGCGGTTCGGCCGGCGTCTCCTTCATCTTCAGGCCGCCCTTGCCCACCACCAACGCATAGATGGAGTGCTCTTTCTTGTCGTGATGAATCGCCAGCTTGAACCGCTCGGCCAGCAGCGCCTGCAGCATTTCCGGCACCTGCTCCTTGGTCGCGCCCTCCGGCATCTTGGCCAGCACGTCGAATCGCTGGTTGCTCAGACTCACACTGGTGATCCAGTCCGGCCCCGAGATCTGGTACGGCTTGACCTTGTATGCGGTGCAGATCAAGTCGCTCAAACTCATCCACCCTATATCGACGCGCGCCGCGTCGGTCTTCAATCCGACGTGCGCCTTGCCGTTCATGAAGTCGGCCGGCGCTGGCATATTGGCCGGTTTGATCGTCGCCACCTCGAAGGCCCATCCGCCGGGAGGCGCTTTCACGGCCGCAGCTTTCGCATCCACCGCCGTTTGGCCCAACATCGCCGGCACCGCCACCAGCGCGGCCAAGGCCATCACGGCCATTCTCTGAATCGTGTTTCGCTTCATAAGTGCTCCGCGAATTATAGGCTTGTTGCCAGAGTGATTACGCAAATTGGCCCGTCGCCGCTTTACCATAGCTTATCTTCATATGTTGACGGCTGCGAGCGGCATTCCTTACATCCTCTCAGTAGGCCAGCAGCCGTTCCATCTCCTCGACCAGCGTTTCGGTCTGCGGCAGCGTGGCGTTTTCCAGTTGCGGGTGATATCCCACCCAGGTGTCGAGCGCGCCCACCCGGCGCACGGGAGCGTCCAGCTTGTCGAACAATTCGTCGCCGATGCGCGCCGCCAGCTCCGCGCCATAGCCCCACGACAGGCAGTCCTCATGCGCCACAATTACGCGGCTGGTCTTCTCGACCGATCGGGCGATGGCCGGCCAATCGTACGGCGCCAGCGTGCGCAGATCGAGAATCTCGACGCTCACCGCCGGCGCGCGCCGCTCGATTTGCCCCGCCGCCACCAGCGCCTTCTGCACCAGCGCGCCATAAGTCACCACCGTGAGGCTCCGCCCCGGCTTCACCAGCCGCGCCCGCCCGAACGGGATCGTGAAATCCGCGCCCGGGTGCGGCGACCGGTTGTACGGCTCCCGGTACAGCCGCTTGTGCTCCAGGAACAGCACCGGATCGTCGGCGCGCAGCGCCGTCCGCAGCAGCCCGCAAGCGTCAATCGCGCACGACGGCATCACCACGCGCAGCCCCGGAATGTGGGTGAACTCCACCTCGCCGCACTGGCTGTGATACACGGCGCCGCCGTTCAGGTAACCGCCAATCGCCACGCGGATCACCGCCGGGCAGGCGAACCCGTTATGCGAGCGCCAGCGCATCGTTGCCAGTTCGCCGCGCAGTTGCATCATGGCCGGCCAGATGTAATCGAAGAACTGGATCTCGGCCACCGGCTTCAACCCGCGCGTGGCCATGCCAATCGCGCGCCCCACGATGCCGGCCTCCGCCAGCGGGCTGTTGAACGCGCGCCCGGAACCGAATTCGCGCTGCAATCCGGCCGTCACCTTGAACACGCCGCCCTTCCCCTTCACCTCGCCCAGCGACGCTTCCCTGGTGCAATCGGCCACGTCCTCGCCGAACGCCACGATCCGCGGATTGCGCCGCATTTCCTCGTGCAGGGTCGCGTTCAGCAAATCCACCATCGTCATCGGCGGCCCACTCAACTTCGCCTGCGCGGCGAAGGAGTCCGCCGTGGGATCGACCGTGTCCGAGTAGAGATGCGTCAACGCCGTGCCCGCCGCCGGCGCTTCGTCGAGCAGCGCCTCGCGCGTGGCCGCGTGAACCTCCTCGTCGATTTCGTGCGTGATGCGCTGCAGCATGAAGCGGTCGATCACGCCCTCGTCGATCAGGAATTTCGGAAACAGCAGCACCGGATCGCGCGCGGCTTCGGCGGCGCGCTCGGCGGCGTTCTTGTACAGCCGTTCGTCGTCCGAAAGCGAATGCGAGTACGGCCGGATCACGTGCCCGTGCACCAGCGCCGGCCCCTTGCCCTGCCGGCACCATTCGACCGCCGCCTTCATCGTGCGATAGGACGCCAGAAAATCCGTCCCGTCCACTTCCTCGCGAAACAGCCCCGGAAATCCCGCCGCCAGTTTCGAGATGCTGCCGCCCGCCGTCTGCGCTTCGATGGGAACGGAAATGGCGTACCCGTTGTCTTCGATCAGAAACAGCACCGGCAGCGCGCCCAGGCACGCCGCGTTCAGCGCTTCCCAGAATTCGCCTTCGCTCGTCGCGCCATCGCCGCTCGCCACCAGCGTGATTTCGCCCGCGCGGCCGAGGTGGCGCGACGCTTCCGCGCAGCCGACCGCCTGCAGGAACTGCGTCCCCGTCGGCGACGATGCGCTGACGATGTTCCATCGCGCGTGCCCCCAGTGCGAAGGCATCTGCCTTCCGCCCGAGGCCGGGTCCGCCGCCGCGCCGGCCGCCTGTTGCAGCATTTCGTGCGGCGTCACCCCCAGCGTCAGGCACAGCGCGCGATCGCGGTAATAAGGATAGATCCAATCCTCGCCGGCGTTGAGCGCCATCCCCGCCGCCACTTGCAGCGCCTCGTGCCCCGCCCCGCTGATCTGGAAGAAGATCCGGTTCTGACGCTTCAGCGCCACCTCCCGGTCGTCCAACCGGCGGGCGGTGTGCATCAGCCGAAAGGCGCGGATCAGTTGTTCCGGCGCGAGCCCTTCGAACCGCTGGTTGCTCGCGCTCTCGGATGCGGTGGATGCAATCGTAGCCACGCTCGCGTGCTCCCAGAGATCAGTGTAGCGCGCGGCCGCGCTTGTGGCCGGGATTGCCCCGTTTACGATTCGTCCAGCGACCGCGCCAGCCTGGCGGCGGCGATGGCTTGGCCGACGTGGCGCGCCGTGTGTTCCGCAATATGCGTCAGCAGGCCGATCACAGTGGTCGGAAGGCGCTCGCGGCCAACAGAGCGCGGCTCCGCCAGAGTCGCCGGATCGATTGCGCGCACCTGCTTCCCGGACGCCTCGAATACGCGCTCGATTTGCGCGAGAAGCTCCTCGCGCACGGCCCCCGGATCGTGCTCGGTTTCGAGCGCAGCCAACTGCTCTGGCGATAGACTCTCGCCGCGCAGGTAGGTCATCAGGCGATCCGTGCTCCCCGCGATGTGCCGCAAATGGAAACCGACCGAACCGGCGCCCCCAGGCTGCGCCCAGATCTGCGCCGCGGAAAGCCCCTCGGTGTGTTTCGACAAATCCTCGCGCGCCTGCTCGAACGAATAGAATATCGGCGCCAGCAGCGGATTCACATCCGGTATCGCCCCGCGTAACCAAGGTTCGGGTGGCATCTTACGCACAGTGTCTCACGAGCGATTGAATCGCCGCGCGCGGCGCGAACCCTGATATCCTGGACGGGTTAATGAACCGTCTCTACTACGGCGACAACCTCGATGTCCTGCGCGGCTGCATCGACGACGAGAGCGTGGACCTGATCTACCTCGACCCGCCCTTCAACAGCCAAGCCACCTACAACGTCCTCTTCAAGAGCACCGCCGGCGAAAATTCCCGCGCTCAGATTGAAGCGTTCGGAGACACCTGGCATTGGGGCGACGAAGCGGAGCTGGCGTTCGACGGAGTGATGTCCAGTGGCAGTACCGACGCAGCCGAGATGCTGCGCGCCATGCGGTCGTTTCTCAAAGAGAACGACATGATGGCGTATCTGTGCATGATGTCCATCCGGCTGCTGGAACTCCACCGGGTGTTGAGGGCGACAGGGAGCATCTATCTCCACTGCGATCCCACAGCGAGCCATTACCTCAAGATCCTGATTGACGGTATTTTCGGGAAGGAGAGCTTCAGAAACGAGATAATCTGGCGGCGCACCCGCGCCCACAATGACACAAAGCTCACCCGTTTCGGCGCGATACACGATACCGTCCTGTACTATTCGAAATCTGACAAGCGCATATTCAATCGTATCCACACCGCCCGGTCAGACGAGGCGCCGGCAACGCACGACCTTTACACCCATACCGACGGAAACGTATATCGCAAGGGCGATTGCCGTGCGCCGGGCGGACGCGGACCCCGCTACGAATGGAATGGCCATATCCAGCATTGGCGGTTCACGGAAGATGAAAGACGCCGGCTTGAAAACGAGGGGCGCATCGTCTATTCGAGGACGGGAATGCCACGCGTCCTTCGCCCCGTGGACTTAAAGAAAGGTCCTCCGCTCCAGGACATATGGTCCGACATCGATGCTCCGAATTCCGGTTCGGCGGAGACGTTGGGGTATCCCACGCAAAAGCCGCTGGCGCTCCTGTCACGGATCATCGAATCGTCGAGTAACGAAGGCGACATCATACTCGATCCGTTTTGCGGCTGCGGCACCGCAATCCACGCGGCCCAAAAGCTCAAGCGCCAATGGATCGGCATCGACATTACCCATCTCGCGATCTCTCTCATCGAAAAGCGACTCAAGGACGCCTTTCCTGGCATTCAGTACGAAGTTCACGGCACGCCCAAGGACGTTGAGGGCGCCCGCGATCTCGCGGCACGCGACAAGTATCAGTTCCAATGGTGGGCTGTGTCGCTTGTCAACGCCGTCCCGTTCGCCGGCAAGAAGAAGGGCGCCGATTCCGGCATCGATGGGCTGATCTACTTCAAGCCCGAAGGCCGCGCCACCGAGAAGGCCATCGTCTCGGTCAAGGGCGGCGAGAATGTCAACGTGTCCATGGTGCGCGACCTGGCGCACGTCGTGGACCGCGAGAACGCAAAGATTGGCGTCTTCATCACTCTCGCCGATTCAACCGGGCCGATGCGGACGGAAGCCGTGAAGGCCGGCTACTACGAGACGCTCTACGGCAAGTATCCCAAGATCCAGATTCTCACCATCCGTGAATTGTTCGCGGGCAAGCAGCCCGACATTCCCTTGGTGGATGCCTCGGCCTTTAAGAAAGCACCGAAGGAATCCCAAGGCGATCAGGACCCGCTGCCCTTCTGAAGTGACGGCGCGATGATACTCGACTTACTCGGCGCGGCGACGCTGGCGGCGTGGATTTACTTACTCGCCTTTCGCGGCGGTTTTTGGCGTATCGAATCCTCGCAACCGCTTCCCGCGCCCACTCCGCCGCTTCCCGCGGTTGTCGCGGTAATTCCCGCGCGCAACGAAGCCGATGTGGTGGGCCAGGCGATCGGCTCGCTTGCCGCGCAGGATTACGGCGGCGAGTTTCACATCGTTCTGGTCGATGACTCGAGTTCCGATGGCACAGCCGACGCGGCGCGCGCGGCTGCCGGAGCCGGATCGCTGACGGTGGTCCGCGCGGCGCCGCTCGCCGACGGATGGACCGGCAAGCTCTGGGCGGTGAGCCAGGGCGTGGCCGTTGCCGAGCGGCGCGCACCGGAGTTTCTGCTCCTCACCGACGCCGATATCACCCATCCGCCCGGCAACTTGAACGACCTCGTCGCCCGCGCCGAACGCGATGGTCTCGACCTGGTCTCCTACATGGCACGGCTTCGCTGCCGCAGCGTGGCCGAGCGCGCGCTGATGCCGGCCTTCGTCTTTTTCTTTTTTCTGCTATACCCGCCAGCCTGGATTCTCGACCCGCGGCGCGCTGCGGCCGGCGCGGCGGGCGGATGCATGTTGGTGCGGCGCGAGGCGTTGGCCCGGATCGGCGGAATCGGCGCCATCCGCGGCGCCTGGATCGACGATTGCGCCCTGGCGGCCGCCATCAAGCGCGGTGGCAGAAAGGTGTGGCTGGGCGTGAGCGAGCACACGCGCAGCCTCCGCGGCTACGCGAGTTTCGGCGCAGCCGGCGGGATGATTTCGCGCAGCGCCTTCACCCAACTCCATCACTCGGCGTGGATGCTGGCGGCGGCCGTCGCCGGGTTGCTGCTGACGTATGCGGCTCCGCCCGCGCTGGCGCTTGCCGCCACCGGCACCGCGCGCTGGCTGGGCGCGGCCGCTTGGCTCACGATGGCATTCTGCTACTGGCCGGCCGTGCGATTCTTCAGCCGCCCGGCGTATGAAGCCGCGGGCCTTCCGTTGGTGGCGCTATTCTACCTGGGCGCCACCGTACATTCGACCTGGCAATGGTGGCGCGGCGCCGGCGCCGAATGGAAAGGCCGCAGCCAGCCGGTCAGTGCGTCTCGGGGCGCGGCAGGAGCAAGCCGAGTACGTTGATGAAGCGGCGGAAGCAACCGTAGCAGCGGTAGGTTTTCAGATCCACCAGCGACAGCACCCTCTCGAGGACGGTCAGATGCTGGGCGGCATAAAGCTTCGGCGATCCGCAGGACGGACAAATGCGGACGTGGGCCCTTTCGGTCCGCTCCGAAGCCTCGGAACCGCCCGCATCTTTCCCGGAACCGTCTTCCGGCGCCAGCCCGGCAAGCTCGCCCGAACCGAAGCTGTTCACCATGATCTCGAACAACCGCAACTCGGTCGAGACGCGCCGCAAGTCGCCTTGCCCGGGCGCGCGGCGGCAGCGTTCCGCCAGGCGCAGGGCCGCCGCGCGGACGGTCTCCGGCGACGGTGTCAGGACGTCGTCGCCGAGTGGCGGTGGGTGGGATTCTCCCACACCGCTGCCAGTCAGCATTTGATGCAGCAGCAATCCGAAATCGTGCAGATCCGAAGCCGGCGTGGCCAGCCGCGACGTGCCGCTCGGCTGCGGCAGCGCCGGGCCCGCCGGGCCAACCATGATCCAGGCGGGAGCCAGCGCGCCATGCGCGCGGCCGTCGCGATGAAACACGGCCGCTTCCGTGGCGATCCCCCTGGCGTAGGCCACAGCCATTGGTAAGGGCAGCGGCCCAGCCGCCATCACGTCCGCCAGCGATCGCGCCCCGGCCGCCAGCATGGCGCTATGCTCCGCCGGCGCCGCGTTGGTTCCGCTCCCCCCAGCCATCTCAGTTGGCGCCCGCCACCGAGCTGCCGGACGGGTCGAGTGCCGTGGCCTGCAGCGATTCGATGGCTTCCACCACGCGCTCCACCAGGTCGTCGGTTTGCGCGCCGGCGGCACGGGACGATTCGAGCGCCGCCGCATATTCCTCGAGCTGCTTGCCCGTCCGCAACAGTTCCGCTTCCATCCGCACCAGGCGCGCCTCGGCATCGGCACTCGTCTTGGCCACCGGCTCGCCGAGGGCGGCGACCTTCTGTTCCAACCTGCCCAGCCGGCCGGCGACGGCGCCCAGTTCCTGTTCGATCCGGTCCAGTTGCGCGAATCGTGCCGCGATGTTCTCCGCTAGCGTATCGGGAAGATTCATGGGTGCCCTCCCAGCGATCTTAGTGGCGTTTTCAGTCCCATCGCAAGTTGCATCGGGATAACGGCTTCTGACAACTATTCTCTCATTACCGCTGCGGCGTCCGTGCGGCCTCACGGCTGCTTGTCCCGCGAGCGGGCGCCGTAGGCGCTCGCCGCTCAAATGGGTTCACGCCCGATGGCAAGCAACTCGCCTACTGCAATGTTACCCAAGATGGACAGACCTGGACCGTGCCGCTGGAAGAGCCGGGTGGCCGGTTGAAAGCCGGTGAGTCAGAGCGGTTTCTCAAGACGAACTTCGCTGACGCAGACCCCGCGTTCTTGCCCGACCGGCGATGGCTGGATCAAACAACGCCGCGCGTCAGACGAGCCGCCAACCGGTCGCTCGCAGCCTCCGCCGGAACCGGTTCCCGAACCGGGTGGCGATCTCCAGCAACCGGAATGGAATGGCCAGCGCGGCGAAAGCGGCCGGTGCACGAACGCCGCTTTCAAAGAGGCGTTTTACGATGTGCCCCGGCATAAATGTTTCCGAGCGTGTCAACCACAGCCCGTTCTGCGCCATCGAGCGATAGAGAGCACAGGTGGAACAGGGAATATCGGCCCTCGGAGGCCGCTTGCCCCGAAGCATTTCCCGCGCATACACGATGCGTTCGCTGTTGAGGGCGGAAAGCAAGTCGCCGGAAAGTGCATTGCCGCCAAAATCGCCCCAATAGTTGCGGCAGCAGCCCAGAACGGCGCCGTCCCAATTGATCTGCGGCATCGTCCAAAGCTGGTGGCAAATCGTACGCATGTAGTCCACGCCGTAGCGGGCTCGATAGGCGCTGCGGCTGTGAGGCGCCGTCTCTTGCGGCGACGGTGCTGCCGTGTCGCCGTCCTCGTTCCAGCTCAATTTGGGAACGAAATGCATGCCCAGTTCGCCCGCCATGCGGCGTGCGGCTTCCAGTTCATGCCGGTTGTGCGAAAACACGATGAACTGCCAGGTCAGGACCGGATAATGCGCGCCATACCGTTTCTTGTGTGCGTCGATCGTCCTCACATTCTCGAGCGCGGTGGCGAGGTTGCCGCGGATCCGGTATTTCGCATATGTCTCCTGCGTCACACCGTCAATCGAACAGGTCAAGCGGCGCAGACCGTATTTGACCACCCCTTCCAATACGGCCGGCGAAACCGTGTTTAGATTGGCGCCGTTGCCGAAACTCAACTGGACGCCCTTCCGATGGGCGTACTCCAGAATCGCGAGCATTTCCGGATTGAGGAACGGTTCACCGTAGTTGCTCAACTCGATGAGGCCAATTTCCGGGTTGTCATCCACGAGCTTTTGAAAATTCGCGAACGCCAGATAGCCCCGGCCCAGCAACCTTGCGTTGGCGCCGGAGGCGGTCGGACAGGCGGCGCATCTTAGCTGGCACACCGACGATGCTTCGATCCGAATTCGCGTGGGGCTAAGCATTAGGCGAACTTTCACCGCAAACGATGTCCGTCCCGTGTCGAATGCACTACCCTACCCGGTTCTCGTGGAAGGACCAAATGGCAAGGTCGCTGTTGCCTGATACACTCCCGAGTAGATTCGACCTCGATTCTGTCACAGCCTGAGAGTGGGAGCAACTTTACCGGGACACTTGCTGAGCGTGTCGCTTGGCCCCTTCGGGCGCGACCATGAATCGAGCGCGGCGCGTTGGGAGGTTTCCTCGACCGCGCCGAAGGGAGGCCCCCACAAGCGACGCCGGGACGCTCGATTGATACCCCACAACACAGGAAGAACGTCCGCACGCCGGTATTCGTCGCCGGCCCCGGACGCAGCGGGACAACCCTTCTGCGCGTCACGCTCAACCGTCATTCCCAGTTCGGCATGTGCGGCGAGACGCACTTTTTCCAGTGTTCCCTGGACCGGCGCGATGCATTCGGCGATCCCGCCGATCCGGTGAACCGGGCGCGTTTCGTCTACGAGTTTCTGGCCTGCGAATCCACCAGGAAGCTGGAAATCGATCTGGAAACCCTGCGGCGGAAACTGCTTGAGGATGGCGTCACCTGGGCTGCGCTGTTCGAAGCCACGATGCGAGCCTATGCCGATTCCCAAGGCAAGCCCCACATCGGGGAGAAATCGCCCGAGCATGCGATGCACGTCCGGACTCTAGCGGAACTGGCATGCGTCAAGGGGCACACGCCTCCGGCAACGAATTGCCACACGCCGGGTGGCGCTCGCGCGGCGATTCGGTTGAAAACGCTCGACTGCGCGCCGGGCCGGGACGGTGGAAGGCGGCGTGCTCAAGTGGATCCGGCGCCGGCTGGATCGCGGGAGTTCGCTCGCCTTCGTGAGACAATTGGAAAAAGTGGCAAAAAAAGGAATGAATGTCCGAATCCCGCGGGCGGCGGGACTGGCGCGGTTTTTTCTGGGGCCCGTGGGGCGCTGGCTCGTGATCGGGGTGTCGGTGATCGCCATCCTGGCGCTGGCCGTCTTCATTCACTTCTATTCGATGTACGCGCAGTTGATGGACCAGAAGCTGCGGCTGGGCGTGTTCGCCAACTCGACCAAGATCTTCGCCACGCCGCAATCGGTCGCGGTGGGAGACGAGTTGGGGCCGGAGGATATCGCGGCGGATCTGCGGCGCAGCGGCTACGGCGAATCGCGTTCCAACCCGGACGGCTACTACCGGCTGCATCCGGACGCGATCGAGATTTTCCCCGGCCCGGATTCTTATTTCGACCAGGAGGCGGGCCTCATCCGCTTCGCCAACGGGAAGATTTCCGCGATCGTTTCCCTGCAGGACAACACGGCGCGCAACGAATACCGCTTGGAGCCGCAGCTCATCACCAGCCTCTCCGGCCCGAACCGCGAGAAGCGGCGCATGGTGAAGTTCTCCGACATCCCCAGGGTCCTGGTGGACGCGGTGACTTCGGCCGAGGACAAACACTTCTTCCAGCACGCCGGCTTCGACCCGTCGCGCATCCTCAAAGCCGCGTACGTCGATCTGCGCCAGGGCAGGAAGGAACAGGGCGCCTCTACGCTCAGCCAGCAGCTCGCGCGCATGTTGTGGCTGGACCAGGACAAGCGATGGAAGCGCAAGCTGGCCGAGATGATGATCACGCTCGAACTCGAGCAGCGGCTGCGCAAGGAAGAGATTTTCGAGGACTACGCCAACGACATCTACCTGGGGTCGCGCGGCTCGTTCCGCATCCACGGATTCGGCGAAGCCTCGGAGGCGTTTCTCGGCAAGGACCTCGGCCAGGTCACGCTGCCCGAAGCGGCGGAGTTGGCCGGCATGATTCAGAACCCGGCGCACTTCGATCCGTACCGCCATCCGGAGCGGGTGAAGGAGCGGCGCAACCTGGTGCTGGGCATGATGCGGCAGAACGGGTACGTGAACGACCGCGACTACGCGCTGGCGATGGACGCGGCGGTGAGCGTCCCCAAGGGCGCGGCGCAGACGCAGGAAGCGCCATACTTCGTCGACATGGTGAACGACGCGGTGCAGGCCCGCTTCCTCGAAGCGGATTTTCAGAACAACGCCTTCCGCCTGTATACGTCGCTCGATATGCGGCTGCAAAAGGCGGCGGCCGAGGCCATCCGGCTGGGCATGCAGAACGTGGACGACCAGATCAAGCGCCAGCGGCGTTTCAAAGGGCAGACGCCGCCGGAGCCGCAGGTGGCGCTGGTGGCGCTCGATCCGCATACCGGCGAAGTGAAGGCGCTGGCCGGCGGCCGCAATTACGGCATGAGCCAGTTGAACCACGTGCTGGCGAAGCGGCAGCCCGGATCGATTTTCAAGCCGTTCGTATACGCCGCGGCGATGAACACGGCGATCGACGGCAGCCAGCACGTGATTACGCCGAGCACCATGGTGGAAGACGAACCGACCACTTTCTGGTTCGATGGCAAGCCTTACGAGCCGAGCAATTTCGGCCACGAGTTTCACGGCAATGTGACGCTGCGCGATGCGCTGGCGCACTCGATGAACGTGGCCACCGTGAAGGTGGCCGAGATGGTGGGGTTCGACGCGGTGGTCGAGATGGCCAACCGCGCGGGGATGAATTATCGCATCCACCCGACGCCGGCCGTGGCGCTGGGCGCTTACGAGATTACGCCGGTCGAAGCGGCCGGGGCATACACCATGTTCGCCAATCGCGGCGTCTACGTGAAGCCGAGCTTCCTCAATATGGTGCGCACCGACAAGGGGCAGGTGATTTACAAGAACTCGATCGAGCAGAAGCAGGCGCTCGATCCGCGCGTGGCCTACGTGATGACGAGCATGCTCGAAGAAGTGCTGCGCGGCAGCGGCACCGGCGCGGGCGTGCGCAATCAGGGCTTCTTCGTGCCGGCGGCGGGCAAGACGGGGACGTCGCGCGACGGCTGGTTCGCCGGCTACACGACCGAGTTGCTGTGCGTGGTGTGGGTCGGGTTCGACGACAATCGCGACCTGGATCTGGAAGGGGCGAAATCGGCGGCGCCGATCTGGGGCGAGTTCATGAAGCGGGCGCTGGCTTTTCGC
The DNA here is from genome assembly GCA_003157745.1 of Bryobacterales bacterium. Taxonomy (GTDB): domain Bacteria; phylum Acidobacteriota; class Terriglobia; order Bryobacterales; family Bryobacteraceae; genus Bog-375. The sequence goes on from PMKM01000092.1 coordinate 140,353, forward strand.
GAGTATCGCAATGCTCGGGAGTTTACGGCGCCAGAGGGCGTGGTGAGCGTCGAGATCGATCCGCAATCGGGGATGCCAGCCACGCCCGCCTGCCCGAAGACGCGGACCGAGGTCTACATCGCCGGCACGGAGCCGGTGGGCACCTGCCCGCTGCACGGCGGGCGCACCGGCGCGACCAACGTGGCCGGCTGGGACACCGGCGGCAGCGCGGCCGGTGCGGCGGACAACCCGGCCGCGGGCGGCTCGCGCATGGCCCCGGCGGCGGTGGCGCGCCGCGCCGCGCGGCAGGCTTCCGCGCAGGCGGCGCAGCCGGCTCAGCCCGCCCCGGCGAAAGGCCCGGAAGGGCAAAAGCCCGAGGAGAAAAAGAGCCTCTTGCATCGTCTGCTGGGTGTGTTCAAATAGGAGGCTAAGGGGGTCGTTCTCCGATGATGATCCTGTCGGCGAGTCTGCTTCTGGCAGCCGCCTTGAGTTCTCCACAGGCCCAGGCCGTGCCGGGACAATCCGCGCCCGAGGCCAAGCCGCCCGCGCCCGCGCTGTCGAGCGAAACCCGCGGCGATATCTTCATGGCCAAGAAGAGTTTCCGCGAGGCCATCGAAATGTATCAGGAAGGCGCGGCGGGAAATGCCGTGCTGCAAAACAAGCTGGGCATCGCCTACCAGCAACTGAACCAGCCCGACAATGCCCTCAAGGCATACTCCCGCGCCGTCAAGCTGAAGCCGGACTACATGGAAGCGCTGAATAATATCGGCACGGTTTACTATGCCAAGAAGAGCTACCGCCGCGCCATCAGCTCCTACAACCGCGCGCTGAAGACGGTGCCCGGCGAACGGCGGGGCGCCGTGGTTTACGAGAATATGGGCCGGGCGTGGTTCAACCGCAAGGACTACGAGAAGGCGCGCGAATGCCTGCAGACCGCGCTGCGCCTCGATCCGGAAGTGTTCCAGCATCACGGGGACGTCGGGCAAATCCTCGAAGAGACCAGTATCGAGGAACGCGCCAGGTACCACTTCTACCTGGCCAAAATCTACGCGACTTCGGGACGCAACGATCTTGCGTTGCAGTATCTGCGCAAGGCTCTCGAAGAGGGATTCAAGGGGAAGAAGACGCTGGACGCGGAACCGGATTTCGCCACCTTGAAGGATCTTCCCGAATTCCAGGAGCTGCTGGCGCGGGAGCCGCGTGTTCTTTAGCCGCCGGAGGGAGGGAACGGCGCTACGGCGCCTGACTCCGGCACTGGCGTTGGCCGCGATCCTGCTCGGCCAGGTTTCCTGCACGCACCACCGGCCGGCGCCGGCGCGGCTGGCAGTGCTGCGTTTTGAAAACCTGGGCGGGGCGGCGGGCGACGATTGGATCGGCCGCGCCTTCGAAGAGATCCTGGACGCGGAACTGGCGGGAGTGCCGGAACTCTACGCCATCCCGAGCGCGAAGTTGCTGGCCATGGATCGCGCGCTGGGATCGAGGCCGGTCGCGGCGCCAGGCATCTCGGCGGGACTGGCGGCGGCGCTTTCGGCCGGCGCCACCCGCATCGGTTATGGCAACTACACGATGCGCAATGGCCGTTTGGAAGCGCGGCTGAGCCTGGCCGATCCGCGCACCGGCAAGATCGCCGCCACGTTCGCCGCCGGTGGTGACGTGTTCGCGACAGCCACCGCGCTGGCGCGGCAGATTTCTCCCCAGGCGTCCGGTTATTCCACTCGGGACTTTGTCGCGCTGCACGCTTACATCGACGCACTCGAAGCGGGCGCACGGGCCGAGGCGGCGCAGCGTGCGGAAGCGGCCGTCGACGCCGATCCCGGCTTCGCCCCCGCCGCGCGTCTGCTCGCCGGACTGCGCGCCGAAAGCGGCGACCGCGCGGGCGCTATCGAATGTCTTAATCGCGCCTTGGCCCACGCGGCCGGCTTGCCCGCCACCGAGCAGGCCCACTTACGGCTCGAGGTCGCCTCGCTGGCCGGCCCGGCCTCCGCGCGGCAGCAGGCGTATCGGGCGGTAGCCGTGGCCGAGCCGGCCAACCCCGAGGCGTGGATGGCGGCCGGCAATTTTGCGTTTTCCCGGCGCGATTTCGGCATGGCACAAGCGGCTTTCCAAAAAGCCGCGGACCTCGATCCACAACCCGCGGCGCTCAACCAGGGCGCTTACGCCGCGGCTTTCGCCGGCCACACGGACGAAGCCATGGCGACGATCGGCCGCTATCAGGCGCAGCGGCCCACCGATCCCAACGCGCTCGATTCGATGGGCGACGTGCAACTGCTGGCCGGTCGTTTGAGCGAGGCCGAAACGTTTTACACCCGGGCGGCGAAGCTGGACCCGCATTTTCAGAGTGGCGGCGACTGGCTGAAGGCCGCCATGGTGCATCTGATGACCGGCGACCGCGCCGGCGCCGATGCGCTGTCGGAGAGCTATGTGCATGCGCGCTTTGCCGCACAGGATCCGGGAGCGGACATCTACCGCGCCCAATGGCGGTTCCTGAGCGGGCGGCGCCGCGACGGATATCGCGATCTGGAAGCAGTGGCGAGCCGCCAAGCGAGCGGCCCGGCGCGCGCGCTGGCGGCGCAGGCGCACGCGCAACTGGCCATCTGGAGCCTCTATTTGGGAGACGGCGCCGCCGCGCGGACGCACGCCCAGGCAGCCGTGGGAGGCGGGCAGGCCGCCGCGTTAGCCGCATTCCTGGCCGAGCCTCAGGCCGGCGCGGCCGAGTGGAGCGCGCGCGCGGACAGCCTGGCGCCGCGTCCCGAGCAGGCCCGGGTGCGTGGGTTCGCGCTCGCGGAGGCGCTGCTATTGGGAAAACAATTCGATGCCGCGCTGCCGGTATTGCGACAGGCGTACGAAGATGCCGCACCTACCGATTCCGCGGCGTCAGTCGTGCTCGCATGGGCTTACCTCGCGACCGGGCAGCCGGCGAGCGCCGCGCCGCTGCTCGACCACTATCCGATTCCCGCGCCGACCGGCATCGATGCCTTCGCCGCCTCCTGGTTCCCGCGCGTCTTCTTCCTGCGCGCCCAGGCCGCCGAAAAGCAAGGCCGCCCGGATGTGGCGCGATCGAATTACAAACTCTTCCTCGATCTCTCCGGCGACGCCCCGTTCCAATGGGGCGAAGAAGCCAGCGCCACAGCCGCGCTGCAGGGCAAGTAGCGCGGAAGGGAACAGCAGACAGTTCATCGCGCGGTCGCCGGTATCCCCACCATACACAACATCGCAAGCAAGACGACCAGCATGGCGAACTGGCCGAGGACGGGCGTGTCGGACTCGGGCGGGTAGTCGTTGGTGAACAGCCGATAGCCGCAACCGAGCGCCACCAGAAATAGCATGCCGTCGCGTGTCAGTACCCACATCAAGCCCACGAGGGCAAGGATCGCGCCGCGATGGACGCGCGTCAGCGCGGCAAAACCGCGGCTGCCATCGAGCTGCCACACCGGGATGAGATTGAACAGATTGATCCAGCCGCCGAAGCGCGCGAGGACGGCCCAGATGGGCGCGCCGGTCAGCATGTAGATCGCGTATGTGCCGCATGCGGCACCGAGGCCCCATAGCGGGCCCGCCAGACCGACCCGCGCGTCCTGCCCGACCGTGGGCGCGTGGGCTTTGAGGCGCACGAAGGCACCGAACCCCGGAACGAACATGGGCGCCGACGCTGGAATGCCGAATCGGCGCAACGCGGAGACATGGCCCATCTCGTGGATGTAAATCAGGACGACGAGCCCAAGCCCGAACTTCCAGCCGTACAACGTCCAGTAGATTCCGAGCGAGGCCAACATGCTGAGCAGGGTTGTCAGCTTGGTCAGACCGAGGAGGAGCAACTTCGCCTTGCCCAGAACTATCAGCGCGATGACTTTGAATTTCCAAACGAGCACGCCGACCGGTCCGAGCCGCGCAATCCAGCGGCCCCAAAAACCGTGTTTCGGAGGCGCCTGGGCAGCCCGCTCGGCTTCCAGACGGTCCAGTTCTTCGACCCGCTTGCGGACGCTCCTGTATTGCACCGTTGATGGTGGAAGCAGCGCGAGCACTTGCCTCCACAACCGTAGTCCAGCCGGCGAGTCGCCGCGATCAGTCGCCGCTTTCGCCTCGGCGGCGAGACGTTCCAACTCCGCCGCGTGAACAAGCTCGTCGCACGAGGGGCAACTCAGAGCCAGCGCCGGAAGCGCCGTCCCGCACTGGCAGGTCTCAGCCAAGATCGTGAGCCGAGTACGGACCCAGAATCAGTATCTTGGTGGCTCTCGCGTAGCGCCAGGCCTGCTGCAGTCCGACGAAGACAATCACCAGACCGATGAGACCACTGAGTCCACGGGCGAGTTGCAGGAATGGAGCGGCCAACGATAGGGCAGTGAGAGAGATCAGCACCAGTGCGAGGGCGCCGGCCGCAGTCGCTGGCGTCACCGCTCGCGGGGATACAGGCGCGTCGCTCGCCGCCGCCACGTTCGCGGCACGATGATGCTGTGCCGCGGCAATGTATAGAGGAACATAACTGCTGCCGATAGAGAAGTACGTCAGCAGTACGGCGAGGATCTGGAACCGCAGACCGCGGCAACCGTCCGCTCCGTACACCACGGCCTTGCCCACCATCACGCCCACGACGATGGCCAGCAAACCCAGGCGCACGTGCGCCACAAGAGCTACGACCGCGAACAGCGCGGAGCCGATCAGCGCCGCGCCCAGGCCGTACAGAAAAGCGCAAGCGAGTTCCTGCGACCCGCTGCGCCGCGCCTGGCGCGCGGATATTGCCTTCGCGCAAACCGGACACGCCACGCGACCAGCGGTGTGATAGTACGTGTCGTCTATGGCCTTTCGGCAAAACGCGCATGACCGCTTCTCCGCGGTTGTTTCCGCTTTGCGGAATTGCAGCGACTCCGCGGCTGGCACGTCGGGACTGTCGGCCGGCGCAACGCGGTTCAGCCCAAGCTGAATCGGCGGATCCGGATCTTCGCGAGAAAACATCCTCAGACTATATTCCGAATCGCAAGAGACTCTCGGACTCTGTTTTTATTATTCAGAAGTCGACCATCATCGTTGTATCGGGGCAAGGCTTCAGCCGTGTTCCTTGCCCGCCGGCCGGGCAACGATCGGAATGAAAACAGAGGCCTCGCCAAATGGGATGCCGAGTATCTTCTAGTGTAGTGCGTCCGAGATCCCGACCGGTATCGCGCGGAGAAGTGGGGCAGGCGCTTTCGCCCAATGCCACTTAAATAGGC
>PMKM01000084.1 GCA_003157745.1 Bryobacterales bacterium
ACCAGCAGCACCTCGTGCGGCGCGTCGGAAATCACCTTCTTCGCCGTGCGCGCCATCTTCTGCAATTCGGCCATCAGGTTTTCCTTGGTTTGCAGACGGCCGGCCGTATCGACGATCACGTAATCCACTTTGCGCGCGCGCGCTGCGCTGACCGCGTCGAACAACACCGCGCTCGGATCGCTGCCCGGGCTCTGCCGCACCACCGGCGAGCCAGTGCGCTCACCCCAGATTTCGAGCTGCTCGATGGCTGCGGCGCGAAACGTGTCGGCCGCGCACAGCAGCACGCTGCGCTGTTCGCTCTTGAACCTCGCCGCCAGTTTGCCGATGGTCGTGGTCTTGCCGGAACCGTTGACGCCAACCACCAGGATCACCGCGGGCGGCTCGGCGACGTGTGCCGGAGCGCGCTCGGACGCCTGAAGGATTTCGAGCAGGTGCTCGCGAATGAGTCCCTTCAACTCGGCGGCGTCGCCCAGTTGATGCCGCTCGACCCGCTGGCGGATGCGCTGCAGAATCTCCTCGACTGTACGCACGCCCATGTCGGAGGCGATCAGCGTGGACTCCAACTCGTCGAGCAGGCCGGCATCGATTACCTTTTTTCCCTGGATCGCGTCCTCGATGGCGGAGACCAGGCCGGCGCGCGTTTTCTGCACGCCGCTCTTGAGCTTCTCGAGCAGCGACGGCTCCCGCTCGACGGCGCCGAATAGGGTCTGAATCATTTTCCATCCATTCTAGCAGCCGGGCCAAGGAAGGAAAGGCCGACATCTCTGTCGAAAACGTCCGCGAGACACTGCGCAGGAACGCTTCGGCCCCCGGGCGCCGGTCTCAATCGCGGCGTCCGGTCATGCCCGCCCGGCGAACGTCCCGCCTTCGGTCGCCACTTTGACCTTTTCGCCTTCCTTGATGAAAAGGGGAACGCGGATCTCGAGGCCGGTCTCGAGCTTGGCTGGCTTGGTCACGGTGCCGCTCGACGAATCGCCCTTTACGCCCGGTTCGGTGGAGGCGACCGCCAGCTCGACGAACTGCGGCAGTTCCAGCCCGATGGGATTCCCGTTGTACTTGAGCAACTCGACCAGCGCGCCCTCGATCAGGAAGTCGAGCGCGCTCCCGATGACCTCCTCGGCGAGGGTCAGCGTCTCGAAGCTCTCCTGGTCCAGGAAGTGAGAACCGTTGCCGTCGCTATACAGATAGGAGGACGCCACCAACTGGAGATCCGGATCGCGGAACTTCTCGCCCGCCTTGAATGTCCGCTCGAAGACCGCGTTGGTCAGCAGGTTGCGGATCTTCAGGCGCACCAGGGTCTGCCCGCCGCGAGCGGTAGGCGTGTTCACCTCGGCTTCCAGGCACGAGTACGGAGTGTTGTCGATCTCGAACAAGGTCCTTTTCTTGACGTCAATCGCGTCGATCAGTGCGGCCATGAACTCCCCAAGGTGGCGGGCCGGCGCCGATCAGGCGGGGCAGGCCCAATTTCAATTCCTTCTCAAGTATAAGGCAGTGAGTGGATTCGCAGTCGCTTCGGGCGCGCGCGAATCAGTGGTGCTCGACGTCGATCACGGCCGTCCAGGCGCCGGAGTTGTCGGTGAAATCGTCGTCGTTCACGCCCAGGTAGAGGCGGCCGGCCGATCCTGGTGGAACGCTCTTCTGCTTGTCGATTTCGAAAATGATCCCGTGCGGGCCGACGCGGCCGATCAACGACCAACAACTCAGTTGCGGCGCGGGCGCCGTTCCGGCGGGCTCGCCAAACAACTCCCTGGCCCGATTGCAGTTTGGCGCGAAGCCTCCCGGTTGCTGCAAGCGTATCCGCCGGTCTTTCGCCGCCTGGACGGTGCCACTGGCCACCACGCTGGCCGTGTCCCCGGCGCGCAGGTCTATTCCCGTGTCGGTCCATGGGCGCTCGGCGCGCACGGCAACCGTCAGGGTCGTCGGCGGCAGGACCCGGACGACCGGTTGCGGCGCGATCACCGCAGCCGGCGGTGCCGTTGTTTCGGCGGAACGCATGACGGGCTTCTTACTCACCACGGCCACGCCGGTTTCGGCCGGTGCAGTAGGCTTCGGCGCGGCTTGATTGACAAGCGGAGGATGCGACTCGGCCTGGACGGCCGGCGCTGCGATCTCCGGCTTTTTCTGCGGTGCCTGCGCTGGCGCAGCGGGTGTTTCGATCGCGCTGCCCGCCAACGTTCCGGCGAGGTTGCGAATCGCCGGCCAGTATCGATAAGCCGCCACTCCAGCCAGCACCAGCAGGAGCAGCAGCAAACCTGCCAGCATGGCGATCAAGCGGCGATCGGCGCGAGCGGGCCGGGCGGAAGCCGCCATTGCCACCGCCGGCACCGTATCCTGCAAGGCCGCATCGAGCGCGGCGACGAATTCCGTGCAAGTGGGGAACCGGCTCTCGGCCGCCGCCGCCATCGCGCGCGCCATCACCGCATCGACCGAGGGCGGCAACAGCGGGTTGGCCGCGTGCGCCGAAGGCCGCTGGCCGTACACGATGCTATGCACCATCGACGCGTAGGTCCCGCTTGGAAACGGGCCGGCGCCGGTCAACAGCTCATAGGCCACCACCGCCAGCGAGAACTGGTCGGACCGGCCATCCACCTCGCGGCCCTCAATCTGTTCCGGGCTCATGTACGCGGGTGTGCCCATCACCATGCCTGTGACCGTGTACTTCGGCGCCGTCGTGATCTTGGCAATTCCAAAGTCGGCGATCTTCACCTGGCTGCCCCTGTGCAGCATGATGTTGGGCGGCTTGATATCGCGATGCACGACGCCGTTCCCGTGGGCGTAATCGAGCGCCGCTGCGATCTGCCGCAGTATGTCCACCACCTCGGCCGGAAGCAGCTTCCTGCCGGATTGCTGCACCTGCTGCAGGGAAGGACCGTCGACGTACTCCATGGCGATGAACGCCATCTCGCGGTCTTCGCCCACGTCGTAGACCACCACGATTCCGGAATGCGACAGCAAACCGGCCGACCGCGCTTCGCGGAACAGGCGCTCGCGTAGCAATTGCGCTTCGCCCGCACCGGTCAGGAATTGCAGATTGATGACTTTGATCGCGACCCTGCGCCCAATCGCCGGATCCGTGGCTTCATACACGATTCCCATTCCGCCGCGCCCCAGCTCGCGCGCCACCACGTAGCGCCCAATCCGCATCGAAGGCGACGTCGCGGCCGCCGGTTCCGCGGCGCCGGCGCGCTGCAGTCCATCGCCCGCCGGCATCACGGTTTGCGTGTCCATGGCGGGAGAATCCGCTTTTCGTTCGTCCATTTCCGAACCGCGCCCTATCGCGGTTTCAGCCGCTATTGTACAGTACGCGACCCTTTCCGGGATATGCCGGACCGGGCTGTGTCACTACCCATGGTCGGCGGCAATCGAATTGTCATTCGATTCTGCGATGATGGAAGGCACCACACGAGCTTGTCTCCGCTGCCTGATCGGGTGTATATCTGAACTGATTCGGATGGCGTGACGACGCCTCCGCGATCGCGGGAAAGGAAACGAAAATGGGCGCAGTAAGGAATTGCACGGGCAGGTTGTCCGGATGGGCGTTGGCGTTAGTGGCGGGGTCGTTCTTATTCCCGGCCGCCATGCTGCTTGCGGAGGAGCACCCGGCGAATAAGGGGAACAACCCGCCGCCGAGAGCGCAGGCCGCCGGCGGCGCGCACGGGCCTCAAGCGGCGGGCCACGCCGCGCCCTCCATGGCCGGCCACAAACCGAGCCCAACCGGAGCCTTGCCCGGTGCCTACCATCGTCCCGGCGGATCGCCGTCCAGCGGCCAGCAATATCATCCCGCAGCCCGGCCCGCGCCGGGAATGCAGGGCAGGCCGGGTGGCCCCGGACCCGGTTATGCGGCCGGCCATCCGGGTGGCGCCTACGGCGGCGCGCGGCCGGGGCAAGGCCGCATGGTAGTGAGATCGGCCAACACCACGGTCTACCGCGGCCCCGGCGGCGAGCGGCGCATCGTACACAATCTCCCCGGCGGCGGGATCGCGGTCTCTAACGGGCGCGGGCACGGCTACGTCCAGCGCTCCGTCACCGTTCGCGGCGGCGTGTTCGTGCAGCGGACCTATTTCGTCGGCGGCCGGCCGCAAGCCCGCTTCTATCGCCCGTATTACTATGGCGGCGTGCACTTCAATGTCTACGCCCCGCTCCGCTTCTACTCGCCCCGGTTCTACGCCTGGGCGTACCGCCCGTGGGCCGCGCCGGTTTACTACAACTGGGGCTGGGGCGGCACGCCCTGGTTCGGATACTATGGCGGCTACTTCGCGCCGTACCGGTCCTACTCGAGCCCCGATCTCTGGCTCACCGACTATTTGCTGGCGACCTCGTTGCAAGAGGCGTATCAGGAGCGGTTGGACGCCGCCGGGGCCGCGAGCGCTCCGCCGCCTCCGCCAGCGCCGGCCGAGGGAGGTCAGGTGACGCTCACTCCCGAGGTCAAGCAGGTTGTCGCGGACGAGATCCGCCGGCAACTGGCGCGGGAAAGCAACGAGAGCCAGGCGGCGCAGGCTCCGCAGGCCGCCGCACCAAGCGCCGAGCCGGTCGCGACCGCGCCACCGGCCCTATCGCCGAACGTGCAGCATGTCTTCATCGTGTCGAGCGTTGTGGTGGTGAGTGCCGATGGGCAGCAGTGCGCGATCACCCAGGGCGACGTGCTGCAACTCGATCCCGCCGATCCGTACCCGGATCCGACCAATGCCAGAGTTCTGGCGAGCAAGTTGACGGACTGCCAGAGCGGCAAAGCTGTGCAGATTGGACTGGCGGATTTGCAGGAGATGCAGAATCACCTGCGCGAGACGCTCGATAAGGGCCTGGGCGAGTTGCAGTCGAAACAGGGCCAGGGCAATTTGCCGGTAATCGAGGCCTCGCTGCGCACCCAAACGCCCGCCCCGTACGCCGCCAGCTTGCCCGCGCCCGATCCGAACGTCGCCAGCCAGTTGCAGCAGACCGCGCAGGCCGGCACCGCCGCCACCAGCGCTGCGCCAGGTCCAGCGACCGTCACGCGCGGCCAGACTATCGATCAGGTGGTCGCCGCAATCGGCCAGCCCGACAAGAAGTTCGACGGTGCCGGCAAAACAATTTATTTCTATAAGGATTTCAAAATCACGTTCACCGGCGGGAAGGTGAGCGACGTTCAATAAGGCGCCGTACCGGAACCTCCAATCCGCCCACTCCCGTACGGCTGCGGCGCGGGTGCATTCGGGGTCTCGGCCGTGACGAAAACCGATCGGCTGGCTTGGGCCGCGGTGATCGGCGCGCTGCTGGTGTTTGCGGCGATTGCCTACCCGCTGCTGCGCGGTCAGGCGATCGGCTTCGACCTCCCGCTGCGGGCCGCCGTCCACCGCTTGGCGTTTCCCGCGCTCACGGTGGCCATGCGCCTCGTCACCACGCTCGGCTCCGAGTATTTCCTCGTGCCGCTGGGAGCGATCCTGGTCTGGCACTGGGAGAAGCGCGGCCAGCGCCAGGCGGCTTATCGGCTGGTGGTGGGAAGCCTGGGTGCGGAGGCCGTCGCGCAACTGCTCAAGCTGCTGATAGAGAGGCCGCGGCCGGAGGTGTTCTTCGGGCTGCTGCCCGCGGCGTCGAACAGCTTCCCAAGCGGGCATGCGTTTGTGCCGGCCGTGTATTTTTGGATCGTGGCTGGAACCCTCGCCCATCGGGCGCGCTGGCGCGCGGCGGTGGTGGCGATGGCTGCGCTGCTAGGGTTCTCGCGCGTGTATCTCGGCTACCACTATCCGAGCGACGTGGTGGCGGGCTGGGCGCTGGCCGTGGCGTGGATTGCAGTATCGGCCATGGTTGCGGGTCGCGATCCGGCTTGAGAGACGGAGACTACCGCGCCGACATTTGCAGACGGCGCTTGCGCAGGAATGCGGCCAGGATCAACAACGACCCTCCGCACAGCGCGGGCGTCGCGGGCTCGGGCACCGGGGCATAGGCGTAAGTCAAGGTCAGGATTCCGCCGATGGAGCCAACGCCACCGTAGGCCAGGTTTCCGCTGCTGTTGGGATCTGTGCTTTGCCCCGACGCACCGGCTTGATAGCCGCGAGCGTTAATCGGGATTTGGAAAATCGCGCCCACCTCCTCATAGTCCGCGAGAACCGTAGCCGAGACTGCGGAACCGCTGAGTCCGCCGAACGTTGTCGCGCCACAGGTGGCAATCCCGAAGGTGGAAGCAGCTATGGTGCCGGCGCACGGATCGGAGGTGGCCGTCGCGACCGCCTGAGTGCCATCCGGACCGGTCAAATTCATGGCAACCGAGGCGATGGAACCGTAGAATGAAATCTTGTACTGGCTGCTGAAGTTGTACTGCAGCGGGGTGACAGTTCCGTTGACGCCGCTGAGCTGCATCGTTACGCTATCTAGCGTTCCCCGCGTGGTGTCGAAGCTATCGAAATTGCACGCACTGCTGTAGGGGACGCTTGCGGGGTTGATCGTACACGTCTGCGTGATCAGGATGTCCGCCAGCATCGCGGGCACACCGAGAAAACAGCAGACAATGCAACTGAAAAACAGCTTCGTTGCGGCGCGCATCCAACCCCCCGAAAACCCCGGCTACGCAAGAGAGCGCCGCAGTTTCCGAGTTCTGATAATACTAGAACGTCAGGGGCGATGTCAATTCACAGGTACCCCCAGAGTGACGCCTCGGAGCGGCGAGCTGCTGCGCCGCCTGCCTGCTGCGCGCCTTTCAACATCCCATCTAAATCATTTATTTCAATATAGACTATTATTGGGAATCAAATGGTTTGAGTCAGTAACGATAACCCCTATTTGTCCTCGCGTCGCGACCATGCCCACGGCGGCACAGTACTTCGGCAAGGAGCCGCGAAGGCAGAATTCTCCCTTTGTCGTGGACGCAAAACGCATTCCGGTTCCGCGGGGCGCGAGCGCCTTAGACGACGGCGCGACAGCGCTCGTACTCCGGCCGCGAACAGGCGTTCGATAAGATGCGCCGCACCTCGGGCGCGTAGAAGGGTTGCGATAGCAGGTCGTAGGCGCCCAAATTGAGGGCTTCGGCCCAGAATCGAGCGTCGGCGTGGGCGTCGGTGACGACCACCTGAGGGGCGCCGGGGGCCTCGCGGGCCAGATGGAGAACGTCCAGCCAGTTGGCGTCGGGAAGAGAGGCTTCGGTTAAAACGACATCGTAGTCGGACTGCTGAAAGATCGTGCGTGCCTGCTGATAGGTTTCGACGTGCTCCAAAGCGACGGGAAGCGAATCCAGCATCCGCGAAAGTTGGCGAGCATCATCATGACGCCCGGANNAGTTACAAAATCTGCGTTAGCGCCAACGGGACACGCCTGCACTGCGCGATTTATCACAATCCCGTCCCATCACGGTAATTGGTGAATAGTGGGTGCGAAATTCTCAGGTGTTTTGCGAGTGGAGCGCGAATATCCGCCGCACCGGAATGCCGCGGCCGAAAGTCAGACGGTCTTTTCGTGCTTCATCACCGCAACGTAGCCCAGGTTGCGGTACAACTGCTGGAAATCGAGGCCGAAACCCACCACGAAGCGGTCGGGAATCTCAAAGCAGCGGTAATCGACCGGGACCTGCACGATGCGGCGGCTGGTGCGATCGAGGAACGTGCAGACGGCCAGCGAATTCGGCGCGCGGCCGGCCAGGTTCTGCAGGAGGTAGCGCAGCGTGAAGCCGGTATCGACGATATCCTCGACCAGCAGCACGTCCTCGCCTTCGATCGCGTCGTCCAGGTCCTTGGCGATGCGCACCACGCCGGGAGCGCCGCTGCGGTTCGAGAAACTCGATATGCCGAGGAAGTCCATCTTCACCGGGACTTCGATCGCGCGCGCCAGCGCGGTCAGAAAGAAAATCGATCCCTTCAGGATGCCGACCAGCTTCACGGTCTTGCCCGCGTAATCGCGCGAGATCCGGGCGCCCAGTTCGCCGATGCGGAGGGCGATCTCCTCTTCGGTAAACAAGACGCGCTCGATACCGGACGGCAAAGGGGCGCTCATGCGGTCACCGGGCGCTGGACAAGGCCGTACTTAAAGACCAGGTTCTCGAAATCCTTCAGATAAAACACCTGGATATTCACGTGGGGATACAGCTCGCGCAGCAAACGGACCTTCCGGTTCTTGCGCGTTACCAGCGACTGCTTCATGGTGGTGAGTTCGACGTATAAGTCGGACTCGGGCAAATAGAAATCGGGCGTGAAGGATTCGGCCGGGTTACCGTAGCGATCGTACTGGATGGGGAAGCTGCGCGGCTCGTATTCCCAGGCAATGCGGTAAAAATCGAGCAAATTGGCGAACAACTCCTCGCTCGGATTGGCGAATACCTTTTTCCGCAGCGTGATTTTATCCGGCGGCACGATGCCGAAGCGGGCCAGACGGAGCCGCATCTGGAACTGGAGTTGGGCCTCCGCGGCGGCGGAGAGAAAGCCACGTTCGGCGAGAGCCAGCGTGGCGGCGGTGCGGCCGATCAACTCGGCCATTTGTTCGCTGCCGAGTGTCTCGGAATTCAGCACCAGGTCGAAGAGATCGGCGGTGGCGCGGGTCTTGCCGAAGCGGGCCTTGCGGAGCGTGCGCTCGGCCGCGTCGAGTTCGAGCAGGCGTTGCCGCGCGGCCGGGCGTTCCAACCGGCCATCCAACATCACGTTGCCGATGCGCGCGTTTTCCGCCGCCACCACGTGGACGCGCAACATGCCGGCGAAATGGCGCGCATCAAGCTCGCCGCCGGCGGCGCAATAGACCAGGTGGTGAGCGGTCGCCAGGCGCGCCAGAACCGAAGTCGCCAGGCTGGTCCACGCCTTGTCGGGGATGCTGGTTTCGGGGCCGAATTCTTCCGCGGCCAGGGCCTCCAATCGCGCCTGCGTGAGCAGTTCGAAGCCGAGCCGCTGCGCGGTTATGCGCGCGACCTCTTCAAACCTGCATCCCGGATGCCCCGAAATCGCGATCAGCGCCATATCACAAGCTCATCATAACGCCCGGACCCGGACGGCGCCGGACGCCTGCGATCATGCATCGGAACGAGCCGGGGCGGCATGGTTCGGATCCCACAACGTCTCCGGATCGCCGGTGAGATGGGTTGCCCAGCGGCTCCAGACGAAGAATGCGTCGCTGAGGCGGTTCAGGTAGCGAATCGCTTCGGGTGGCACGCTCTCCGCATGCCCGAGCGCCACCACCAGGCGCTCGGCGCGGCGGCACACGGTGCGGCAAAGATGGAGATCGGCGTTCAGGCGTCCGCTGCCGGGCAGGACGAAGGAGCGCAAGGGCGGCAGGTCGCGCGTGATCGCGTCCATTTCGGCCTCCAGGCGCTTCACGTCGTCGCCGGTCACCCGCGGCTGGCGCTCGTGAACGTCCTCGGGAAGCGTGGCGAGGATCGAACCCAGGTTGAACAGCTCGTGCTGGATGCGCAGCAGAATCGGCACCAGCTTCCAGGCGCGGCCGTCGCGGTCTACCATCGCTTCGGCGTTGGCTCGCGCGGAGCCCACGAACGCGTTCAATTCGTCCACCGCGCCGTAGGCTTCCAGGCGCGGCGCGTCCTTGGGCAGGCGCTGGCCACCCACCAGGCTGGTTTCCCCGGTATCGCCGCCGCGCGTGTAAACGCGGGCGATGGTGAGGTGGGGTGTGTCGAATCGGTCTTGGCTCATAACCCTATTTTGCGCCCGATCTGGAGCGGCTTCGCGCGTATCGGCGGACAATCGAATCCACTCAGAGTGTACACTGAATTGACGACGCGATGCGAAATCGAATGACCTGTTCCGCCCGCCTGCTGTTGGCGCTCGCCCTCCTCGGAACGACGATTCCGGCTCTCCACCCCGAAACCAAACCCGACAAGCGAAAGTCTCACGCCGCCTATCTGCGCGGGCAGAAGGCCGACCAGACCGGCCGCCGCGAGGAAGCCATCGGCGACTATTCCGAAGCTCTCTCGGAAGACGCCGGCAGCGTGGCCGCCCTACGCGCGCGCGGTCTCGACTACCTCGCCGGCGGCGATCAGGAGAAAGCGCTCGCCGACCTGGAGCAGGCGCTGCGCTTGCAGCCGGCCGACGCGCAGACCTACTGGGCGCGCGGCGACTTCTATGCCAAGACGGGAGAGGGCGCGCGCGCCATGCAGGACTATTCGACCGCCATCGGCATGGGCCTCGAGCGCACCGAGGTGTACACCGGACGCGGCAATCAGGAACTGGCGGTGAAGGACTACGCGAAAGCAGCCGCGGATTTCGAGCACGCCCTGACATTGCGGCTCGATAACGCCGAAGCGGATAAGGGCCTGGGCATGGTGCGCGCGGCCGTGGGGCAGTACCGCAACGCGATCGAGTCCTTCGATTCCTGTCTGCGGCGGCGCCCGGATTACGCCGACGTCTACGTCGAACAGGCGCTGGCCTACGCAGCGCTGAACGATTTCGCACACGCGATCGTCGACTTGGATACCGCCGTGCGTCTGCGCCCGCAAGACGCCCGCGCTCTGCGCACACGGGGCGCGGTGCGGGAAGTGCTCGAAGATAAGGACGGGGCGGTAACGGATTACACGGAAGCCATTCGCCAGGAACCCAACGATGCGCGCCTCTACCTGGCGCGCGCCACGGTCTACGCGCAGCAGGGTAAGCTGCAGGATTCCTTGCAGGATCGCAACCACGCCATCGCGCTCGAACCGACCAACGCCGAGGCTTATGTCGATCGCGCCGCGTCCTACCACGCGCTGGGCGATCACGACCGCGGGCTCGCCGACCGCAGTACGGCCATCTCGCTCAACCCCAATTTGGCGGTTGCCTGGCGGGCGCGCGGCGCCGACTATATTCTGCTGGGTCGCTTTGACGAGGCACTCATGGATCTGCACAAAGCCGTGCAACTCGATCCGGACAACCAGCAAGGCCAGCAACTGCTGGCGATGGCGGACCGGAAAGTGCACGAACTCATCCAGGCCGCAAACGCCGAGGAAGGGCAGCCCGACACGGTGTCGCTAAACCTTCCGGGCGCGCCCAACCCGCCGCCGGCCGTGACCGCAGTGACACCAGCACCAGTAGTCGCAGCTCCCGCACCAAAGCCAGTGGTCGCACCAACTCCTGTCGTCCCTGC
>PMKM01000146.1:0-32115 GCA_003157745.1 Bryobacterales bacterium
AGGGCCGCTCAGCCTATCCTACATAGACAATCTGATCCAGCAGAACCTCGCGCCGCAAACAGGCGAAGCGACCATTTCCCTTTCCGTGCTTTACAAGGCTGAGGCATACCTTTCGCAGCGTTCAGCCGGCTAGCGGAAAAGCCGATTCGACTCGAGTCCGGCGAATTCGGCCACGCCAGCCCATTCTGGGCTATCGTAATAGTTGTGAAAGCACTCGTGAAGAGCCGGGCCGAGCCGGGGCTCTGGCTCGAAGAAATCGATCCGCCGAAAATCGGCATCAACGATGTGTTGATCCAGGTACTGCGCACCGGCATCTGCGGCACCGACGTCCACATCTACAAGTGGGACGAATGGGCGCAGGCCGCCATCCGCATCCCCATGGCCATCGGCCATGAATTCGTCGGCCGCATCGTCGAAGTCGGTTCGAACGTCGCCGATTTCTTCCCCGGCGATATCGTCAGCGGGGAAGGGCACGTAGTCTGCGGGCGCTGCCGCAATTGCCTCGCCGGCCGCCGCCACCTCTGCGCTCACACCATGGGCGTCGGCGTCGATCGCGCCGGCGCATTCGCCGAATTCATCGCGCTGCCCATGGCCAATATCTGGCGCCACCATGAGAGCGTTCCGCTCGATGTCGCCGCCATCTTCGATCCCTTCGGCAACGCCGTCCACACCGCGCTTTCCTTCCCCGTGCTTGGCGAGGACGTGCTCGTCACCGGTGCCGGTCCCATCGGCATCATGGCCGCCGCCGTCGCCCGCCACGCCGGTGCGCGGTTCACCGTCATCACCGATATCAACCCCTACCGCCTCGATCTCGCCCGCAAGCTCGGCGTCACGCTGGCCGTCGATTCCAGCCACACCCGCCTCAGCGCCGTCCAGAAGCAACTCGGCATGGCCGAGGGTTTCGACGTCGGTCTCGAAATGTCCGGCTCCGCCGCCGCCTTTCGCGAGATGCTCGACAACATGAGCCATGGCGCCAAGATCGCCATGCTCGGCATCCCCACCGGCGAAATGTCCATCGACTGGCGCACCGTGATTTTCCGCATGCTGACCGTCAAGGGTATCTACGGCCGCGAAATGTACGAGACCTGGTACAAGATGACGGTGATGCTCGAATCGGGCCTGGACATTACGCCCGTCATCACGCACCGCTACCACTACACCGAGTTCGAACGCGGTTTCGCCGCCATGGTCTCCGGCAATTCGGGTAAAGTCATCCTGAGCTGGGAATGAAGGCGTCGAAGCGAATCAACGCCCGCCGCTGGTTGGTGCACGGACGCGTGCAAGGCGTCGGCTACCGCTGGTTCGTGCAGAAATCCGCCGCCGAGCTTGGCCTGCGCGGCTACGCGCGCAATCTGGACGATGGGCGCGTCGAGGTCTACGCCTCCGGCCCGGAAGCCAAACTTGCCGAACTGGCCGGGCTTTTGTACCACGGCCCGCGCTGGGCCGACGTGCGCGGGGTTGAAGAACAGGAATGCGCCGTGCAAGAATTGGGTTCGTTTCGAATTGAGTCCTAATGGCAGATCTGAAAACGCTGATCCGCGAGGTGCCCGGCTTCCCCAAGCCCGGCATCCTCTTCTATGACATCACAACGCTGTTGAAAGCACCGGCGGGCCTGCGCGCGGTGATCGACGGGTTGCAGGACTATTACCGCGATGCAAAGGTGGACGTGGTAATGGGCATTGAAGCGCGCGGCTTCATTTTCGCTCCGGCGCTCGCCTATGCGCTGGGCGCCGGTTTCGTCCCGGTGCGTAAGCCGAAGAAGCTGCCCGCGGAAACGGTAAGCATCACTTACGATCTCGAGTACGGCACCGACACGCTCGAAATGCACAAGGATGCTGTTTCCCAAGGCACCCGCGTGTTGATCGTCGACGACCTGCTCGCCACCGGTGGCACCGCTGCCGCCGCCGCGCGCATGGTGGAAGAAGCCGGCGGCGTGGTCGCCGGCCTCGGATTCGTGGTCGAGCTGACCTTTCTCAACGGCCGCGCCCGGCTGCCCGGCCGCGAGGTCTTCTCGCTGCTCCAGTACGACAAATGAGCCTCACACGCCGGGCCCGCCTGCGCGCGCTTGCCAAAATCAATCTCGAATTGCGCGTTCTCGGGCGGCGCCCCGACGGCTATCACGAACTGCGCACCATTTTCCAGACCATCTCGCTCGCCGATTCGATTGAGATCGCCTTAACCCCCGCCCGCCGCACGACCATCGAACTTGCCGACGATCTTCACATCGCCGATAACCTCGTCACCCGAGCCGCACGCGCCGCCATGGATGCCATGCGCGCCACCGGCCGCGTCGAGATGCGCCTCACCAAGCGCATTCCGATGGGCGCCGGCCTCGGCGGCGGTTCGTCCGACGCAGCCGCCGTCCTGCTCGCCCTGCCCGCCCTCGCCGGCCGCATTCTGCCCATGGATCGCCTGCGCCAACTCGGCGAAGAGCTTGGCAGCGACGTCCCCTTTTTCTTACTCGGCGGCGCAGCCGTCGGCATCGGCCGCGGCACCGAACTCTTTCCGCTGCCCGATTGGAAGCCACTTGCGGGCGTTCTGGTGTCACCTGGTATTCATATTTCGACCGCCGAAGCCTACGCTCTGCTCAATTCGCGTTTGACATCCGAATCGCAACAAAATAAAATGGTTACTTTCCAGTCTCGTGTGTGGGACGGGGGTGTCTCCAGGGCCACTTGCAACGATTTTGAAACCGTGGCCGTGGAGCGGCATCCCGCCATCGGCGCCATCAAGCGGCGCATGTTGCGGGCCGGAGCTTCGATGGCGATGATGACCGGCAGCGGTTCGGCCGTGTTTGGCGTTTTCCCCGGTCCCGCTCCGGCATCCGAAGTTTTTCGGCTCTTCCGAAAAGAGAGGGCGTTTCGCTTTTCGCTGGTCGGCCGCGCGCGCTATCGCGCCATGTGGTGGCGGACACTCGAAGAGCACATTACCGCGAAAGTATGGCCTCCCCAAGACCGAAAAGAGCCATGAGTCACGATCGGCTACAACTGTTCACCGGCAACGCCAACCCGGCGCTGTCTCAGGAAATCGCCCGGCACTTGAATATGCCGCTCGGCGCCGCCACGGTGCGGCGCTTCTGCGATGGCGAGATCCACCTCCAGATCAACGAAAACGTGCGCGGTGCCGACGTCTTCGTCATCCAGCCCACCTGCAAACCGGTCGAGCGCAACCTGATGGAACTGCTCCTCATGATGCAGGCCCTCAAGCTGGCTTCAGCGGAGCGCATCACCGCAGTGTTACCCTATTATGGGTACGCNNCCGCCGGCGCGGACCGCGTGCTGACGCTCGATTTGCATGCCGCGCAGATTCAGGGTTTTTTCGATATCCCGGTGGATCATCTGTATGCTTCGCCGGTGTTGATCGAATATTTCCGCGCCCAGAATACGCCGGATGTGACGGTGGTGTCGCCGGACGCGGGCGGCGTGGAACGGGCGCGCGCGTTCGCCAAGCTGCTGAATTCGCCGCTGGCGATTATCGATAAGCGGCGCGAAGAGGCCAACGTGGCCGAGGTGATGAACGTGGTGGGTGCGGTGGCGGGACGTAACTGCCTGCTGGTGGACGATTTGATCGATACCGCCGGCACCTTGGTCAAGGGCGCCGAAGCGCTGCTTGCCAAGGGCGCGGCCAGCGTTACGGCCTGCGCCACCCACGCGGTGCTGTCCGGTCCGGCGGTCGAGCGGATCGAGGCATCCGGGTTGAAGGAAGTGGTTTTTACCGATTCGATTCCGCTCAGCGATGAAGCGAAGCGGTCGGGCCGGATCAAATCGTTGTCGGTCGGGCATCTGCTGGCGGAAGCCATCCGGTCGATTCACGAGGAGACCTCGGTGAGCGTGTTGTTTATTTAGAGTTTGGGGGCCGGCAATGTCCGGTCCGGGCCGCAACCCACGGTAACCCCTCGCGGGGTGAATCGGACTTGCGGAGAAACGGAAGTGTTTGAGTGAGAAAAGATATCACTGTAGCCGCCGACGTGCGCACCACGCGCGGCAAGAACGAGGCGCGCCGCACGCGTGTCGCCGGGCAGATTCCGGCCGTGCTCTACGGCGCGTTTAAGGACGCCGTCAGCGTATCGGTCAACCCGCGCGAGATCCAGAAAATCATCCGCAGCTCGACCGGTTACAACACCATTTTCACGCTCGCCATCGCCGGCGGCGAAACCACCCCCGTCATGGTGGTCGATCAACAGGTGGACCCCGTCCGCGGCAACCTGCTGCACGCCGATCTGAAGCGTATCGATCTGACCAAGCGCATCCGCATTACGGTGCCCGTGCACACGGTCGGTGAGCCGGCCGGCGTCAAGCTGCAAGGCGGATTGCTTGAAGTCATCACCCGCGCGATCGAAATCGAGTGCCTGCCGGACGAGATTCCGGAGAGTTTCTCGGTCGACGTGAGCCCGCTGATGATCGGCCAAGCCAAGCGCGCGAGCGACGTGGCCCTGTCGGCTTCCATGAAGCTGGTCAGCGCCGCCGATACCGTGATTGCGCACGCCGTTGCCCTCCGTGCCGAAGCCGAGCCGGTCGCCGAGGCCGCGCCTGTCGCCGAAGCCGGTGCCGAGGGCGCCGCCGCCGAACCCGAAGTCGTGAAGAAGGGCAAGAAGGAAGAGGAAGCCCCGGCCGCCGAAAAGGAAAAGGGCAAGAAGAAGTAAGCTTCCATGTTCCTGGTGGCCGGTTTGGGGAATCCGGGCGACGAGTATGTGCATACGCCGCATAACCTCGGGTTCCTCACCATCGACCGGCTGGGGGAACGGCACGGCATCCGCGTCACCCGCAAGGATTCCAGGGCGCTCGTCGGGTTGGGCGAAATCGACGGGCACCAGGTGATGCTGGCCAAGCCGCAAATGTATATGAACCTCAGCGGCGCTTCGCTCGCGCCGCTGATGGAGAAACACTCCGTTCCATTGGAGCGCCTGGTGGTGGTTCACGACGAACTGGATCTGCCCTGGCTTTCGCTGCGCATCAAGCCGAAAGGCTCGCCGGCCGGCCATAAAGGCATGATCTCGGTGATCGGGAGCCTCGGCTCTGGCGATCTGGTGCGGGTGCGAATGGGGATTCATCCGGGCCGCCCGGTTACAAGCGGCGCGGATTTTGTGCTGGCGCCGTTCGGGCGCTCGCAGGAAAAGGAATTGGACGAATTCGTCGGCTACGCGGCCGACGCGGTTCGTTCGATAATCGCCGAAGGCGTCGTTAAGGCCATGACGAGATTCAATCGTCGCGCCCCAGGCTTAAACATAGAGGATGCATGAGGATTTACGAAGAGCTGTTCATCGTGAAACCGGATGTGCCCGAAGAGGAAGTCGACCAGTTCGTCGAGCAATTGCGAACTCAGTTGACCGCCGCGGGTGCCACCGTAGACAAGATCGAAAAATGGGGCAAACGCCGCCTGGCTTACCGGGTGGATAAGTACCGCGAGGGCACTTACGTTCTGCTCGAATTCACCGCCGCGGCGGATACCGTGAAGGAACTCGAGCGCCGTCTGCGCGTCGCCGACATGGTCATCAAATTCCTGACCGTGCGCGTCGACGAAACCCGCAAGCGCCTCGACAAGCGGAAGAAGCAGCGCGATAAGCGCTCTGCCAAGCGCGCCGCCAATGCGCCGCCCGCGCCTGCCGCCGTTCCCGGTGCACCCCAGACCCCGGCTCACCCCGGAGAGGCGCCGGCCATGCCCGGTCAGCCCAAGGAGAATTAACCATGGCGGAATTTAAGGGAAGACCCGGCAGCGCCGGACAGCGCCCCACCGGCGGCGACAAAGCCGTCGTTTCGGGAAAGAAACAGTACTTCCGTCGCAAGAAGATTTGCCGTTTCTGCGTCGAGAAGATGGACGACATCAATTATAAGGACGTCAAAACCCTGCACGCCTTCGTGGCCGAGCGCGGCAAGATCGTCCCGCGCCGCATCTCCGGCGTCTGCGCCCCGCACCAGCGGCGGCTCACCGACGCCATCAAGAAGGCGCGCAACATNNAAACGCCTCGCCGTGACCGCCACGGACTCCAACCGCAAGATCGTCGAGCAGGAGCGCCAGGCGCACCTGCGCAAGGAAGCCCACCTGAAGGGCGAAGCCGAGGACCTCTGCAAGCTCCTGACCGGGGTCACCATCACCATCGCCCAGAAGGCCGGCGAACAGGACCAGCTTTTCGGCTCGGTCACTGCCAAGGACGTGGCCGACGCACTGGCCGCCAAGAACTTCACCATCGATCGCCGCAAGATCCAACTCGACGAGCCCATCAAGCAACTCGGCGAGTTCAAGGTCCCGGTGAGACTCCACAAGGACGTCGTCGCCGAAGTTACTCTAATTGTGACGAAAGAGGAATAGCCGTTTGTCCGGCTCCGCCCGCGCGGCCTGCGGGCGGAGCTCGAATTCCCCACCAGGAGACGACTCATCGCTTGGCTCAATCGATGAGTCATCTCTTGGCTAGCCACCGCCCCTCGCAGGCGATCGAGCCCGGTATGCCCCCGGGCATCAACTAGCCCCCGAACACACGTCCCGCGCTTACTCTACTGATCCATCAGGTCCGCGTACCGGCCCAGATCGAACTTCAGATTCACCAGCGCAATTCTCTGCACCGGCTCTCCGTTCAACGTGGCCGGCTCATACTGCCAGTGCTTCACGGCGTCCTCGGCAACCCGCCGCAGCGGATAGGGACCGCGCAGAACGCAGGTTTCGATAACGTTACCGTCCTTGCCGATGCGCGCCTCCACCGTCACCACTCCGGTCACTTGCGCCAACTTGGCGGCCAGTGGATAGGCGGGCTTCGTCATGTGGATCAGCCGGCCATCCCGCACCACCCTCGCGGTCGTGAGATGGGCCGGGCCCGATCCGTTCCTGGCCATAATTGCATTGCCAACCTCCGGCAGCACGATCACTTGCCTGGTGGCTGTTCCGTTGGGCGTCTTCGCCGTTCGACCGGCGAGCGCCGTAGCTTGCGCGTGACTCGCTACCAGACATCCGGCCAGGGCCGGAATCGTCAGTAGGCCAAGCGCCCTCCGCAGCGTTTTTGTCCTGTTCATGGACGATCCTTCCACGTTGCCCGCTGAATCGTTGGCTCGGCGGAGCAACTCGATGACGCGAGTATATCGCGCCAATTCCTGCCTGAACAGTTGTTTAGCTGGCCTCTTCGTACTGGTCCCCGGTGTACGGTCCTAGGGTCCTGGAGCTTGCTCGGACGCCGACAAGGGCAGCCTCGGCGACCTCTGCAGCGGAGCTTTGGGGGCAGTTTGAGTAAGGTCTAGTGTGAGTCGAGTAAGACAATAATCTCAGATAATATACTAACAAAAAGCACATTTTCGAGACTGCAAAACACCTGTTACAGATAAGTCAACATACACACCAACAACGAGTTAGTGATTATGAACAATCTCTCATTCATTTTTTTGTGTAGCTTGTTAGTTTGTGCTTGACATCACATCTTCTTATGCGAATAATTGATACATCCATTAGGACCATCAGTACCCATAGGACTTATAGATTGCTAGCGGGGAAGACCACGTCGGGACCACCGTTCCCCGCTGGGCAGCTTGAATGAGGAGGCTGGTGATAACCAGAAGGGGCTTCATCCTGGCGGGGTTATCCGTTGCCGCAAGAGCCCAGAATACGGAATTCGACGACGCCGACTTCTCCGGTTGGGAGAGCGTCGGCTCTGGGACCTGGAACGCGGAAGGCGCCGAGCTCGTTGGTCGCTCGGACAAGAACCGGCCCGGCGCCGGCTACATATTTACGCGCAACGTGTATACCGACTTTCGCATGACTCTGCTGTTCAATATTTCGGCTGGAGGCCGTAGCGGCGTTTTCGTGCGCGAGCCGCACCGCAAGTGGACCACGGAGGGCGACAGCCGTCCGGGGCGCGGCCCCACCGGCGGTTTCGAAGTGTTGATCGACTATCATGATCGCGACAATCCCACCGGCACCATCGACAACCTGCAGAAGTCGAAGAGGCTGGTGGGCGCCGAGGCGGCCTGGAACGAATTGGAGATCGTCTGCAAGGGAAGCGAGATCCGCATTTCCGTTGCGGGCCAGAACGTAAATCGCTGCAATCAACTGCGCGTGCAGCCCGGCGTGATTGGGTTTGAGGTGCCGGCCGCGGCCGCGCAGAATTTCGTGGTTCGTTATCGCGACATCGTGATTAGGCCGGTCGCGTAGGGGTATTGGATTCATATGTCCGTGGTTCAGACGATTCTGCCAGGCGCGGGCGGGGCACGCGGGAGGCTCGTAAGTCGGGGGACGGGAAGCGCGGTTGGATCAGCCGGCTTCTTCGCCGCTAGCGTCAATCGTCTGGGAAGCGGGGAGTTCGGAGCAGAGAGGATACGAATATGGGAAAACGTCGAGTTGCTATCCATGCCGCGCGGATGATTGCGAGGGGGGCCGGTTGTCTGGCGCTCTCACTCGTCTTCCTGTCCGCAACGCTCTTCGGTCAGGTATTGGGATCGATTTCAGGCTATGTTCACGATCCGACCACGGCCGTGATTCCCGATGCGGTCGTCATCGTGGCGAACGCGGAGACCGGCGCCACGCGCACTCTTGCCACCGACGAGCGCGGCTTCTACGAGGCGCGCGCGCTTCCAGTCGGCCGCTACGACGTCAAGGTGCAAAAGAGCGGATTCCGCAACTTGATCCGTTTCGGCATCGATCTGGCGGTCGCCCAGGATGCCACCATCGATGTCGCCATGCAACTGAGCGCCATCCGCGACGAGGTCGAGATCGGCGGCGACGCTCCATTGGTCAGCGTGGCCACCACCTCCATCGCCGGCCTCGTGAATGAGCACGACGTCAAGGACCTCCCGCTCAACGGGCGCAGTTTCGACAACCTCATCACGCTGAACCCGGGCACGGCCAACATCACGGCGAATCGTTCGCCAACGGTCACCGCTGCCGGCCAGGGCAACAACTTCTCCGTCTCCGGTAACCGCGAAGACTACAATATCTTCCTGCTGAACGGCATCGAATACAGCGGCGTCTCTACTGCCGATGTGGTTCCCGGCGGCCTAAGCGGCCAGTTGCTGGGCGTCGACGCAGTGCGCGAATTCAACGTGGTTTCGAATTCCTACGGCGTCGAGTATGGCAAGCGGCCCGGAGGCCAGGTCAGTCTGGTGACCATGTCCGGCACCAACCAGTTCCACGGGACGGCCTTCGAGTTCCTGCGCAACAGCTTCTTCGATGCGCGAAACTTCTTCGATCACACCATTGGGCCGCCTCCACTCAAGCGCAACCAGTTTGGCGGCTCGGCCGGCGGTCCCATCCGGAGAGACAAGACGTTCATCTTTGGCAGCTATGAAGGATTCCGCCAGCGCCTTTCGGTCAGCGACGCGGCGATCGTTCCCGACATGAACGCGCGGAACGGATATCTGCCCAACTCGAGTGGGAACCTGGTGTACGTAGGCCTGGCTGCTGGCATTGCGCCATACTTCGCTCTTTGGCCCACTCCGAACGGGCCCGAGTTGCCTGGCAACGGCGGCACCGCCTATTCCTACACCAACCCAATACAGGCGATCCGCGAGGACTTCGCAAACCTGCGCGTGGATCACAATTTCTCCAATGCCGACTTTTTCTCCGGCGTATACACGGTCGACGACGGTTACAGCAGGACGCCGGGAGCGACGCCTCTACTGCTGACGGTTAGTAACATGCGTTCGCAGGTCGCCAGCCTGCAGGAGGTCCACACATTCACCTCCGCCCTGATCAATACGGCTCGCGGCGGATTCACTCGTGCCAAATGGATACTGAACACGGCGCCTCCGGTCGGCGACGCGAGCCTGTCGTTCGTCAAGGGCGAGCCAATCGGCAATATCAGCATCGGCTCCGTCGGCACCGGGCAAACCGCCGCCCTCGCGGGAGCCGGTTCCAACGGGTCGCAGCAGTACGAAGACATCGTCCGGAATCTCTTCACTTTCACCGATGCGGTGAGCTTCGTGAAGAACATCCACAAGATCGAAATCGGTGGCTGGTTCCAAAAGGTCGAGTCCAACGACAACGCCGCCGATCAGCGCTACGGCATTGCAACCTTCAGCGATCTTCAGCACTTTATGCAGGGTCAGGCGACCCAGGTAGTGACCACGCTGAACCCGATCGAAATCGGCTGGCGCCAAACCGCCGGTGCGTGGTATGCCCAGGACACCATCCAGTTGCGCCCGAATCTGACTCTCACTCTCGGCGTCCGCCATGAATTCAACAACGGCTGGAATTCGCCGAGCGGAATGGCCGCCAATTTCGTCTACGACAGCTACAACGTGCTCGAGACCAAGCCGGTGGTGGGCAAGTCGGTTTATTCCGTCAACAACGCCAAACTCCTGATCGGGCCGCGTGCCGGTCTCGCCTGGTCGCCGTTCTCCAAATCGCACACCGCAATCCACGCCGGATATGGCCTGTATTACGAGCAGATGGACTATATGGGCGCCTGCTGCGACGCGGTCCCCAACGGCATCTACAACAATCGCGTCGCCGTAACTTCCACCACCTTCCCCGTCCTCTTCTCGGCGGGGCAAACGCTGCCGGGCGCCAAGGTCTCGCCCAACGGTGTCCAGCCGAATTTGAAGATGCCCGCCGTCTTCGAGTACAGCCTGCGAGTAGACCAGGCCCTCGCTTCGAATATGCTCCTCTCGGTCGGCTACGTCGGCGAGAGAGGCTACCATCTGCTGTCCACCACGGATGCCAACACGGCCTATCCCACCACCGTCAACGGGCAGCCATATTTCGCGCCCAAGTCCCCCAAGATGAACCCGAGCCTGTCGAATGCCCGCTATCAGGTGTCGAACGGTTACAGCAACTACAATGCGCTGCAGGTCGATCTTACCCAGCGGTTCAGCCACGGCATTCAATTCCGGGCCAATTACACCTACGCCAAGAGTCTGGATAACCACTCCGCGTCGTTCCTTTCCAATGCCGGCACGGGCGCCGCGGTCACCTACATGGATCCGTTCGATCCCAAGCGCGACTACGGTCCATCGAACTTCGATATAACGAACCGCTTCGCCGGCAACTTCAGCTACCAACTGCCGGTGGGCAAGGGCAAGCGGTATCTGAGTGGCGCCGGCGGCGTGTCGAATGCGGTGCTGGGCGGCTGGCAGATCAACTCCATCATCAGCGTCCAGAGCGGGTTCCCCTTCACGCCTCTGGTCGGCTTCAATCAGTCCGGCGACGGCGATACGCGCAACCCGGACCGCGTTTCCCTCAATCCGAATTTCCACGGTTCCGTGATTGAAGGCAAGCCGGGCCAGTGGTTCAACCCGGCGGCTTTCCTGCTTCCGGCGGCCGGCACCTGGGGCAACGCAGGCCGGGACATCCTGCGGGCTCCGGATCTGCTCAGTATGGACGGCTCCATGTTCAAAAGCTTCCGGCTCGGCGAGCGCGCGACCATTGAATTTCGCGCCGAGTTCTTTAATCCGCTCAACCACACCAACTTCAACCTGCCGGTGATCACCACGTTCACCTCGTCGGGAGCTTACTCTTCGAGCGCCGGCGTCATCACTTCCACGTCGACCACTTCGCGGCAAATGCAGTTCGCCCTGAAGATCGGCTGGTGAGGATCGTCCGTATTTGATCGGTTAGGGATACGTTCGCGCCCGCCGTCACGCCGCGCCGGCAGCCAGGCGATTTTCACCTGGCTGCCTGGCGCGCCGCGGCGTGACGGCGGGTGCGCTGGGTTTTCGAATCGACTAGGGAGAGGTGAGACATGAAGAATAATTGGGCAGGCGAATATCTGGCCGGAAGAATCTCCCGCAGGGACTTTGTCGACTTTGCGGCGGTGGCTGGCGTGAGCGTTGCAGCCACGGGCAGGGTTTTGCGCGCGCAGAGGATGCAGCAGGCCGCGGCCCCGCCGAAGGGTCGCGACTATGATCAGACGAACCGGAATCCATACGAGGAATGGCGCAAGCAGGAAGGCATACCGGTCTACTCGGGCCACAGCCTCGCGGATATTCGCAAGGCGGCGGTCGAGCCCTGGAAGCGAATGGGCGCGCTCGGCGCGTACGTCGATCTGATCGGCGGGGAGGGTGTCAACGACGCCTATCTGTGCGAGATTCCCGCGCGCGGCCAGACCAATCCGCAGCGTTACTTGTTCGAAGAGATCCTCTATGTGGCCGCCGGTGAAGGCGAGACCGATATCTGGGTGCCGGGCGGCCCCAAGCAGACCGTGAAGTGGCAGACCGGTTCCGTGATCGGCCCGCCGCTCAACACCTGGCGGCAGCATCGGAACCGCGGCGGCGCGCCCGCGCGATTGCTCTCGATGACCAACGCGCCGGTGGTGATCGACCTCTTCCATAACGTCGATTTCGTATTCAATAACGACTTCGTATTCCGCGACCGCTATGACGGCGACCCGGACGCTTTTGGCAGCGGTCCCGAACACATCCATCACCGGAACGCCAAACCGGGCGAGGCCGAACACAATGGCCCAATCGACGCCTGGGCCAGCGCCTATGTGCCGGACGCGCGTTCGCTCGGCTTGTTCGAAAGGAGCGAGCGAGGCAAGGCGAATTCGAAGATCGAACTGGATCTGGCCGACAATTCCATGCAGGCCCATATCTCCGAATTCGAGACGGGCACTTACAAGAAGGCGCATCGTCACGGCCCCGGCTCGCACGTAGTCCTTCTGAACGGGCACGGCTACTCGTTGCTCTGGAAGGGCGCCATCAAGTACTCCGAGGCCCAGCAGCGCGTTCGTGTCGACTTCACCGAAGGCACCCTCTTCGTCCCGCCCGACGGTTGGTTCCACCAGCACTTCAACACCAGCGGGGAGCCGGCCCGCTACCTGGCGGCGACCTGGGGCGGCGAGGGCAAGTGGTTCATGCGGGCTTTGGGCGGCGGCGGGCGCACGCATCGTCTCATCCAGACCAGCACACGCAAGGGTGGGAATCAGATCGAGTATGACGACCAGGACCCGCTGGTCGATGAGATGTTCGAAGCCGAGTTGAAAAAAGCCGGCGTCCCAAACCGCATGAAGCTCTGAGGGGACCGCTGCGGCGGGACAGGCGATTGAGCATCGTCGCCTGCCCCCCCCGCCCGGCGGGTGCGCGAGCTCAAAGTGGCGAAGTCTTCGATTTCGAGGAAATCCCCAGGTATCCGAGCGTATAGGTACGCTCGAAAACGTCCTCAGCCCGGAGGGCGATAGAAAGTAGCCCACGGCGCAGCCGTGGGGAAACCGATTGTTCGTAGCCAGCCCCGGAACGCGGCGGAAGATCGCCCGCCGGAAACCGGTTACGCCCCGTTCCGGGGCTAACCCCACCGCCGCCCATTCCCACGGCTTGCTGGCCGTGGGCTACGATCTTTCGCCCCTTCGGGGCTTGTCCCGGACCCGGTGCTGAAACGCGCGATCGGTTACGGCTTCTCTACCCGCCCGAACATGCGGATGCGCACCACCACTCGCCGCCCTTCGGCGCCGTAGAATTGCGCGAAGTTGGGCGCCCCTTCCACGTTATTCACCGCCGTATAGTTCGCGTGTCCGGTGACGTTGTTGCAGCCGACCCGCACGCCCAACCGGTAGCC
This sequence comes from Bryobacterales bacterium, assembly GCA_003157745.1. Taxonomy (GTDB): domain Bacteria; phylum Acidobacteriota; class Terriglobia; order Bryobacterales; family Bryobacteraceae; genus Bog-375. The sequence goes on from PMKM01000146.1 coordinate 13,468, forward strand.
GCGAAAAACGAATCGCCGCTCCACGTGCACGTTCAGGTCGAACGTGTCGGGGAAGCGCTCGGCGTTCACCGTTCCCACCAGGACGCCCGAATCCGTGGTGACCGAATATGGCAATCCCGTCCGGTAGTCCGCCAGCATGGCCAGTGCCCAATTCGATCCGTGGATCGGAAAATATCCCCAGCCGAGGAAACGATTCGGCACGTCCCACGGCATCCGCGCGAACTCGCCGGTCACCTGCAACGGCATGTCGCTCGTGTTGGAGAGCACGGCGTTCGAGACCGCGCGCGATCGCGTATAGCTGGCCATCCAGCCGAACTGCTCGCCGAAGGATTGCCGCAGGCTGACCGTCGCCTCGTCGTAATGGTCGCGCCGCAGGTTGGAGAGGTAATCGTCGCCGCCGTATCCGCCGGCCAGCCGCAGCAGATCGAAATTCAGCGGCGGCGCCGGGCCGGGCGGCGCGTACGCGAAGCCGTCCGCGCCGCGCTTGCGCATCCACTCGGCGCTGGCCGAAACGCGCCGTCCCAGGTCGCGCATCGCGCCCGCGCTCCATTGGCCGTAGCGCGGGAATTTCAGGTCGTGCCCCGGCAGGAACGTCGTTTCGATCGGCGCGAGCGCCACCCCCAAAGCGTTATAGGGCGTGGTCACCGGCTGCTGATCGAGCGGCCGCGAAAACAGCGCCAGGTTGCTCGCGTCGCGCAGAATCGCAAAGCCCGCGGCCAACCTGGTGCGGCTGTCCGCCATCGGCGCCCACGCCACCGCGATCCGCGGCGATACCGCCGCCTCCCCCACCCGCGCGTCCCAGTCCAGCCGCGCGCCCGCTTCCACCGTCACCCGCCCGCCCGGCTGCCAACGGTCGTCGACATACGCCGAGGCTACCGTGTTGCCGCGATCGATAATCCCATTGCCGCGAAACGTGGTGATGAACTCGGGCAAGCCGCCGAGCCCGATCACCTCGTTCTCGGTGCGCGCAAACCGCGCATCGTAATCCAGGTATTGCCCCGTGGCGCCGACCTGCAATTGGTGGCGTCCCCACAGCGTGCGGGCGCGCGGAAAGTAGTTGACGAACGCCTGCCCCCGGCGCCCGTTCTGCCGCGCATCCACGAAGTAATTTCCGCTCCGCCCCTCCGGCGTCACCTGGTAGGGCGCCGTGCCTTCCGGCACCGCGCGGTGATAGACCGATTGCCAGGCCAGCCCCACTTCCACCAACGACCCGGCGTACCAGGAGTGCGAATCCTTCGCCGAGAGCAGCCATTCGCGGTCGCTCAGCCCCGACGTGGTCTCCTCCGGGTCGAGCGGTCCCAGGCCGGCGTGCGACTGGTGATCGAAATTGGTCAACAGGTCGACGTATAAGATGTTGGCCGGCGTCAGGTTCGCTTGTGCGTGCAGCAGATTGCCCAGCGCCCAGGCCGCGTTGGTGTCGGCCCCCGGTGGCAGCCCGGCCACGTGGCCGTTGTTGTAGTTTCCGTTGATGCTGTCGGCAAACCACGCGCTGCCCTTCGCAATCGGCCCGGAAACAACCGCGCGCGGCGCCCAATCGCCGACCCGAACCCCGCCGCGCTGGTCCACCCCGGGAATGAAGTTCGTAATCGTGTAGCGGTAATCGTCCGTTCCGCTCGCGCTCCGGATGGCCAGCGTCCCGCCCGACCCGGGACCGTACTGCGCCGCTTGCCGCGCGCCTTCGAGATCCACCGCTTGCACGCCATCGACGGCCAGCGGCGTCGCGTAGTGCCCGTTGATCGGGTCCGTGATGTCCACGCCGTCCAGCGTGTACTGGGTCTGATATTCGGCCGCGCCGTGAAAATGCAGCCCCGCCGATGGGTCCTCAATCGTACCCGGGATCAATCGCATGGCGTTGCGCAGGTTCTCGGTGGCGGGGTAGGGAATGTCGTTGATCTCGGTCCCGCTCAGCCGCGCCTCGGCGCTCGTCGCCGCCGTATCCACCGCGTTCGGCATCGCGCCCACATGAACGCTCTGGAAGACTTCTTCCTGCACGTTCAGCACGAGCGTGGTTTCAACGGCGCCGGCCGCGATTTCGACCGCCTGGTCGCGCAATTGAAAATACCCGGCGCGGTCCACCGTCACCAGGTAGCGCCCGGCCGCCGGTAGGGCGATCGCGAACGATCCCGCCGGCGACGACACCGCGGCCAGCGCCGTCTGCGCCCCTTGCCGCACGCGCACCCGCGCCCCCGCCACCGGAGCGTCGTTCTGATCCACCACGCGGCCGTTCCACTCGACCTGGCCCGCGGCCTCAAACGCGAACGCCAGTACGGCCGCCAACAGCACCGCGCTCCGCTTCAGGGGCATGCCGCTATTATGATCGAAACGCCGCCTGCGTGCGCGCGATGTTACAAACCGTGACGCGATTTCCCGCCGCCATGAGAGCAGCTCAAGTGCACAAAAAAATGGGGCAGGCGCTCCCGCCTGCCAACTCGCGTGTTCCAGCTCGAGCGTCACCCGGAACGAAGGCGTCCCGGTCGAGCTGTGCGGTTGGCAGGCGAAACCCGCTGCGGACCCGATGACGGGCCGCCTGCCCCACTCCTCCGATGAACCGGCCCTCAGTTGTACGTCGCGTCGATATCGGTCATTGCGTACCCCACCGCGTAGGCGAAGTCCAGATTCGGTATCGTGACCGCCGCCGGAATGGTGAAGTTGCTTACCGCCAGACTGCCGCTGCCAGCCGGCAAGGCCAGCAGCACGGGCGGCGGTACCGTGAACGTCTGCGCGGCCACCGGCGCATTGCAGACGAAGCTGGCGCTGAACCCGGGGGTCGAGGCGCCGCCACTGATCTGCACGTAGGTGCCGGGGTTCCCGCCGTTCCAATCGACCGTCACTCCCGAAGTGCGCGTCACCGTCCCGTCCGAGGTCGAATTCGTCCACACCAGCGGCGTGTTGAAGATCACCGAGGCCGTGAACGCCCCAACGTCGGCTCCGCCCGTGCCGGTGAACGTGAACGTCCCGCCCGAAGCGGGTATGAAGCCGGTTGGAAGTTCGGCGAGGTAGATGCCGGCAACGAGCGAATTACCGGGTAGCGGCTCTGAGCCGACCGGCCCCTGCACCGAGATCGAGCCGGCATCGAGCCCGGTAACGGTGTATTGGCTGGTCACCGTGCTCGAGTCGCTTTGCGTCACAAAGCAACTTCCATACGACGGCTGCTTACTGCTCGTATATCCGCCGAGCGAGGAGCCGCTGATGCTCTCGAAAATCGCGATTGCCGCATCCAGCGTCCCATCGGAAGTGGTGTCCTGCGAGATCGCGACTTCGCCGAATTTCACCGTGGTCTTGCCGGACAGCGTCCCCGTCTGCGTCGGGTTGACCAAGGACAGCGAATCCACGCAGGTGCCGCCGTTCGTGGCGATCGGCAGCGCGACGAAATTGCTGACCATGTTGCCGGCCACCCCCACCACCGATGTCGCGCAGCCGAGCGGCGCGTTGGAGGGCACCGTGACCACCACCTGGTCCACGCCCTGATAGGGAGACCGCCCCTGGTAGGCGATGGGCACTTGCACGCTGCCAAAATATAGCGCGGTAAGGTCGCTCAGATTGTCGTAACTGGTGGGCGGGCCAAGGTCGGTGTTCTTCGTATCGGCGCCCAGGCCCGAGCCCCAGAACACGATCACTTCGCCCGGCTTGGCCGACCTGGAGGTGGTAATCAGGTGGCCGTCGGCGTTATCCGTCACTGCCGCCAGCACGCCGCCATAATAGTCGAATCCAAACGCGCTGGCCACCACCTTGAGCGGAAACGTCGCGCTGGTCTGGGTGCCGTTGGTCACCGCGATCGTGCCCGTTCCCACCGGCGTGTTCGATGGCAGCACCACCGCAATCTGCCCTGGAAACGCGTAGTAGAACCCCGGATGCACCGTCGTGCCATTTACCGTGACCGCGACGCTCGACCCGCTCAGCGTTTGCGGCAGCGCCTTGCTCGGGTCCTGCAATGATGTGGGACCGCCCGCCGCCGCCAGGTTCGAACCGTAGATCACGATCAGCGTTCCCGGCGCGATGCCATAGTTCGGCGCGTTGGGAAGGGTCGAGCTGTAATTATTCAGCACCGACGCAATCGCTGGCGCCGTGCTTGCTGCCGCGCCCAGTGTCGCCGAGCCGCCCTGGATCTGCGCTCCGGACGTATTGTAGGTGATGTACTGCAGCGTGATCGAAGTGCTGCTGGCGGCCGTCACCAGCGCCTTGGCGTAATTGCCGCCGTTGGTGTGCACCGCAAAAACTTCGTTGACCACCAGACTGCTGCCGCTGATAGGGGTCGACGAGTACTCGGCGGAGAACGCCGCGAGAAGAAATTCAGAAAGGGCGCTAAACTCCGCGTTGCCCGAAGCTCCGACGGAGAACAGCCCGGCCGAGCTCACCGGCGCGATGCTGACGCCCGGGTTGAAAACGATGTCTCCGCCCGAGGTGCTCGTGCTCCCCGCGTCCAGGTTCAGGTTGTTCTGCGCCAGCGCGGCCAGCGGCAGCGCCAGCGCCATGGCGGCGATGGCTCCGTTATGAAGTAATCTACGCATTTTCTCCTCCTTGCGGTGTCTTAGGTGCTGGATTCATTCTATATCGTCTTTCGTACTCTGTAACGCACCAACCCGGCTAAAAGTGGCGCACGCATTCTTGCGTGCTGTGTCGAGATCCGTCTCGCCACTTCCTCGCTTGCCCGATTCCGCCGTCCGCGCCATAAGCCGAGCCGCGACTGACTACCCCGAGCCGCGACCGCGAGGGAGCGGGTGTCGGCCGCGAATCCAGTGTTCCCCCCGCCCTAATTTTTCGAAACTTTCCGCGTTTTGTGAGGATATGTATAGTAGAGGGGACTTCGAGCGAAAACTATGCGATGCGCATCATTGTTATTGTTGAGTGCCGCACTGGCGTCGGCCGCCCGCCTGCCAGTCGCTTTTGAACCGAATCGAGGGCAGGAGCCCGGCCCGTCGGAGTTCATCGCCCGCACCTCGGGCGCCGCTTTGACGCTCAGTGCCGGCCGCGCCGAATGGATTTCGCGCCAGGCCCGTGTGGCCATGGTCTTCGCTTCGGCCCGCCCTGGCGTGCACGGCCAGGGCGAAGATGCGCTGCCCGGCGTGGTCCACCATCTTGAGGGCAATGACCCGTCGCGCTGGGTCCGGAACGTTCCCACTTACTCGCGCGTTCGCTATGCGGGGATGTATCCCGGCGTCGACGTCGTCTATTACGTCAACGACGGCCGCCTGGAATACGACCTATTGCTCGCGCGCGGCGCCGACCCCAGCCGCATCCGCCTGCGCGTCGAGGGCGCCCAGGGGTTGCGAGTGGACGACGCGGGCGACCTTGTGATCGCGACCGCGGGCGGGGAACTGCGCCAGCACCGCCCCATCGTCTATCAAGAGATCGATGGGCAGCGCCACGCCGTGGCCGGCCGCTACCAGTTGCACGGCAGCGAGGTGCGCTTCGCCCTGGGCCGCTACGATCGCACGGCGCCGCTGGTCATCGACCCGGCGCTCACCTGGGCCACTTATCTGCTGCCCGCAACCGCCCTCAGTGCGCAGGCCACCGGCGTGGCGGTGGATTCCGCCGGCAATAGCTATGTGACGGGCTGGGTGCTCGCCCCCTCCGGCTATTACGAGTGCTTCGTCGACACCCTCAACGCGGCCGGCACCACGTTGTCTTACATCTACATCAGTGCATATCCGGGCGACGTCGGCGGCAACGCCATCGCAGTGGATTCGCATGGGTACATTTATGTGGCTGGCGAAACCGATTCCGCGAATCTCTACGCCGATTACACGTACCTGGATTATTATCCCGGTTCCAGTACTGACGCGTTTGTCATGAAGCTGGACGGTTCCGGGAACCTCTATTTCTCGCACTATTTCGGCGGATCGCTCACCGACATGTTCAACGGGATCGCGCTCGATTCATCCAACAATGTCTATCTGGTTGGCACCACCAATTCGACCGCTGGAATCGCAACGACCGGCGCGGCGCAGACCACCCTGCGCAGCAATTCCGGCAATGCCTTCGTTACCGCGTTCACTGCAGCCGGCGCACTCATCTACTCGACCTACCTGGGCGGCACCGGCGCCGATGGCGGCAACGCGATTGCGGCCGACGCGGCGGGCGACGCTTTCGTCACCGGGTCCACCACGTCCACCAACTTCCCAACCGCCGGCGGACCGTTCCAATCCACGCTCAAAGGCTCGACGAATGCGTTCGTCTCCAAGATTGGTTACCCCGGCGGTGCGCTGATCTATTCGACTTACCTCGGCGGCAGCGGAACCGATTCCGGCGCCGGCATCGCGGTCGATTCGAGCGGCGCGACTTATGTTACCGGCGTCACCACCTCCGCCAATTTCCCGGTGACCTCAGGCGCGTATCAATCCACGCTTGCCGGCAGCGCCAATGCTTTCGTCACGCGCCTTGCCGGCAGCGGGCAATCGCTGCTCTATTCGACCTATCTCGGCGGCAGCGGCTCGGATGCCGCCAACGCGGTTACGATCGATTCCGCCGGCAATGCCTACGTCACCGGCAGCGCCACGTCGACCAACTTTCCCATCGCCGCCGATGCCTTCCAGAGCACGAACCACGGCGCATCGAACGCCTTCGTGACGGTCCTCAATCCGTCCGGCTCCGGCCTGCTGACTTCGAGCTACCTGGGCGGCAGCGGCACGGCCTCCGTACGTTCCGGAACCACCAATTATGGCGACTACGGCACTGGCGTGGCGGTGAATTGCGCGGCCGGACTGGTGGTTTCGGGCGTCACTACCTCCACCGACTTTCCCGCCACCAGCGCGGCCGTCACGCCGTCCTATCCCGGCGCGGCTCCCGACGCCTTCGTGGCCCAGATCGCAGCCGGCGGCGGCATTCCCGACATCGCGACCGGCGGCGTGGTGAACGACGCCGATTTCTCGAGCGGCCCGGTGGCGCCCGGCTCGCTGGTCGCCATTTTCGGCAGCGGCCTGGCGCCGTTCCCGCAACTCTTCACCGGTTTCCCGTTGACCAATTCGCTCTCCGGAGCCACGGTTTCTATCGACGGTCTGAATGCGCCCATGTTCTACGCCGGCGCGGGCCAGATCAACATCCAAGTTCCGTTTGAGACCGGCGTGGGGACGGCGGTCGCGATCGCCAGCAATGCCTGCGGCGCAAGCGCTCCGGCCGAATTCACCGTGACGCAGGCCGCCCCGCACATTTTCCAAAATGCCGCTGGCCAGGCCACCGCCGTGCTCAACTACATCGCATCGACCGGTCAATACATTCTGAACGGCCCGAACAACCCCGCCAAAGTGGGCAGCGTGGTGAGTGTCTACCTGACCGGCATTGGCCCCGTTTCCAACCAGCCCGCCGATGGCGCAGCCGCCTCCATGACCCAACTTTCGCCCACCACGCTCCCCTGGAGCGCCACCGTCAGCGGCTGGCCCTCCACGCCCGACTTCCTCGGTCTGGCGCCCGGCTATGTCGGGTTGGATCAAGCCAATATCACGGTGCCGACCGGCCTGAGCACCGGCTACTATCCGCTGGTGATCACAGTCGGCGGCGTGGCCAGCAATGGCCCGAGCATTTACGTCGCCCAATAGCGGCGTGCGGAACTCGGCAGGTGGGGCAGGCGCTTCCGCCTGCCAACCGCCCGGCCCAATCCGGTGGGCCCGTTCCGGATGTCGATGAGGCGGCAGTTGGCAGGCGGAAGCGCCTGCCCCACCTTTGCGCGCGACAGCCGGCCGCGCAACACAGTTTGGCCGTCGGGCACCAACGCGAGTTGGCACCAGCCCCGGAACGGGGCGCCAGATAACCGCGCCGCTGACCCACCCCTGCGTGTATTTCAGCATACTGAAACCTGATAATATGTTGATATTCTCTGCGGCCTATTGATACCCCTCGCTGTTGCCCTCCTGGCAATCTGATTGCAGAATCAATGGGTTTCAGACGATGTCGTGCCTTGTCTGCGCGATTTCACGCAGCCGGGGCGGTGAAAAGGGAGGCAACGTTTGCCAGTCGAAGCCGAAGTGAAAAAAGAGTATTTGCGCGCCTTGCCGGGCGACGATGTCCGCCAAATTCTGTGGCGCTTTGCTGATCGGTACGATTTGCAGATGTTGGTGCAATCGACGCGGGCGGTGGCGCGCGGTCCGGTGGCGCGGCTGGTGGCGGCCGGTGCGCGCAATACGCACGAATGGACGGCCGAAAAGGCTTCGCTGCTGCAAGCGTTCGACGAAGCGGGCGTGACCGGCGCGGGTCTCGAGCCGGAGCAGGGCGGCTTCATCGAAGGGCCGAAGAACCTGGCGCTGGCGCTGACGGCGTTCGAATTGGCCTGGGTGGATGCTGGCGCGGCCACCGGCAGCCTGGCCGGATTCCTGGCGCTCTCGCCCATCCATGAGCGCGGCACCGACGAGCAGCGCGCTTACTACATGAGCCGCTGCGCTCCGGCGCAGCCCGGCGAGGATCGTAAGACGTGGCGCGGCGCCTTCTGCCTCACCGAACCGATTCCCTACGTCGGTGTCGAGACCGGAATCCTGGGCGGCAAGGTCAAGATCGACGAATGGAAAGAGGGCGAGGAGCCGACCCTCCAGGTGGACAAGCGCGGGCGCTTCATCACCAACATGGGNNTCAAGGGCAGTTGCATGGTGATCCTCGAAGAGACCGACCCCGGCCTGTTCGACCGCGGCACGCCCACGCGCAAACTGGTGCACCAGCTTTCTTCCACCTGCGATCCGATCTTCAGCATGAAGGTGCCGGCCAGCCGCATCGTGGGCGGGTACACGGTGAAGGACGGCGTCATCATCCCGCGCTTCAACCACGGCGAAGTGATTGAAGCCGTGTTCCGCCGGACCCGCGTCACGGTCGCCATTATGACCTCGGCCAAACTGCTTTCCGCGGTCGAGCCGGTGATCCGCTACCATCGCAACCGCTTCCGCGGCGGCTCCATCGCCACGCCCGGCACGCCGCGCTACGATCTGGGCCTGCAATTGAAGGAAGACGCCGTGAATCGGCTGGTGGACGTCTGGGCCACCGGCGAAGCCAGCGCCGCGCTGGGATTCGCCGCCGCGCGCACGTTCGATACCCTGGACCCGCTCGAAAAGCTGCGCGAAAAAGCGCTTGCCGAGCGCGGCCTCACCGGCAGCGCGGTACTGAAGAGCCGGCGGCAGATTTCGAAGGACGCGATCGAGTTCCTGGCCGGCACGCGGCCCGACCTGGCCGGCGATGTGTTGATCGAATACGCCATTCTCGATAGCGTCGCCAACGTGTTGTGCCCCGCCTGCAAGCTATGGAACACCGGCCACGGCGCGCAGATGATGCGCGAAGCGGTGAGCCTGATGGGCGGCTACGGCATCACGGAAGATTGCCCCGGATTCCTGGGTCACAAGTGGATGGATTCGCAGCTCGAAGCCACCTACGAGGGCCCGGAGGCTGTGCAGCGCCGCCAACTCAGCCTGACCATGGCCGACGAGCTGTTCCTCGTCCAGTTCCGCGAATGGATTCGCGAGATGCGCGTGATCGCCAACGACCGGCCCGGCACCGGCGCCTGCGCCCTCGCCACCGCCATGCAGATGTGGCTGTGGACGCTCGGCCACCTGCGCCGCGTGGGCGATGCCGACGGCCAGAAGCTTTATCAGGGCGCGCGCCAGGGCGTGACTTTCCCGCTGGCCGACGCGCTGTGCTGGCTGCTCGCCTCGCGCCACCAGATCCTCGATTTGATCGAGCTCGAAAAGAAGGGGCCGGAGAACCCGACGCTCGCCGAAGGGCTGCCCGGGCTGGTGGCTTTCCTCACCGACCTCTGTCACGTGCAAGCCGCGCGCGCCGCCGGCGAAGTGGGCCGCGTTTGCGCCGAGCTGGTACACGGCTATAACCGGCATCCCGCCTGGGACACCGAGGGTTGCGCCTCCTGCTACCAGGCCGAAGACCTGGACGCGATGGAGAGTCTGATTCCGGGCATCGCCTCGCTGGCGCGCGGTTACACCGACGTCGTCGAGGCCGGGGGCAAGCACGAAATCAAGGCCGGCCCATGCGTGCGGTTCGACGGGCTCGACCAATTCTCCCGCCTGCGCGTGCGCATGGATGGCTGCCTGACCGGATCGCAGCTTGCCAAGGATCGCGCCGCCGAAGCGCTCACCAAAGTGATGATCCCGGAAGCGCTGGACTACCCCGCATGAGCGACGAGCCAATCGATCGGCAGACGATGGAGACCGACATCGTCTGCACCGGCTTCGGCCCGGCTACGGCCGGTTTCCTCTCGACGCTTGCCCCGCACATCATGAACCCGGACGGGACGCCGGCGATCGAGAGCCCGTCCGCGCCCGGCATGCCGCTGCAGGTGATGTGCTACGAGCGCGCCGATGGCATCGGGTTCACGGTTTCTGGCGTGGTGACGCGCGCCCGCGGCATACGCGCCACGCTGCCCGACGCGAAGCTGGCCGAGATTCCGATGGCGGCTCCGGTGGCAGCGGAGAAGGTCGTGTACCTGCTCGATCCCATCGGCGCCAGCCGGCGCTCGGCCGCCCTGCGCGCGGCCGATGCGATGGTGCGCACCGTCCGCATGGGGAGCGAACACGCGATCGAGCTGCCGTACTCGCCACCGTTTCTCGAAAAGCACGGCGGCTGGGTCTTCTCGCTAGGCCAGTTTTTGCAATACGTCGGCAACGAGTTGATGGCGACGGGCGCCGTGCAAGTGTGGCCCGGCATGCCGGTGGCGGAAGCCATTCTCGACGAGAAGGGCGAGCGCGTCTGCGGCGTGCGACTAGTCGACCAGGGCGTGAATCGCGAGGGCCGGCCCGACGCGGGATTCATGCCCGGCATGGATATACGCGCCGCGTTGACGGTGGTGGGAGATGGGCCGGTGGGCGCGGTCGGCCGCCAACTGGATAAACAATTCGGCCTGCCGCCGGGGCACCACCAGCGCGAGTGGGCGCTCGGCATGAAGATGGTGGTCGATCTGCCGCCGGAATGCACGCTCGCGCCAGGCACGGTGATCCACACGTTCGGTTACCCGGAGCCCGAAATCTTCGGCTTCTTCTACGTGATGCCGGACCACGTGGCCACGGTCGGCATTTTCGTGCCGTCGTGGTTCCAGAGCCCCGTGCGCACCGTTTATCGTTACCTGCAACATTACATGCTGCACCCGTACCTGTGGCGTTACTTGAAGGGCGGGCGGCTGCGGAGCTGGGGCGCCAAATCGTTGCAGGAATCGGGCAAGCGCGGCGAGCCGTTCCTGGTTGGCGAAGGCTACGCGCGCATCGGCGAAGGTTCCGGCAGCACCAACGTGCTTACCGGCTCCGGCGTCGACGAAGCCTGGACCACCGGCGCGCAACTGGCCGAAGCCGTGGTCGAGCTGTTGAAGCAGAAGCTTCCGCTCAACCGCGAGAACCTGGAGCGGACGTATTTGGAGCGCCGCCGCGAGAGCTGGGTCGAAACCGAAGGCCTGGTGGCGGAGAAGGCGCGCGACGGCTTCCATCGCGGTGTCATCACCGGCATGATCGGGATGGCGCTGGCCGGCTTCACGCAGGGCAAGGTCACCCTCGATGGCGAACCGCAGCTTGCGCCCGAGCCGGCCGATTATTACCGCGACAAGATTCCGGCCGAAGAGCTGGACCGCATCATCGCCGATTGCCGCAACCGCGGCGTATCGTGCCACGATGCGTTGATGGACCGCCTCGGCTGGCCCGCCATCGAGTGCGACGGCCAGTTGCTCGTCTCGCATCAGGACGCGCTGCTGATGGGCGGCAAGGTGCAGGCGCCCGACGGATTCGCCGATCACGTCCGCTTCGTCTATCCGGATTTCTGCGAACGCTGCGTCACCAAGCTGTGCATCGAGATGTGCTCCGGCCAGGCCATCACGCCGGGCCCGGGCGGCGTGCCGCAATTCGACCGCGACAAGTGCGTCCACTGCGGCGGCTGCCTGTGGAACTGCGGCACCTCCCTCGACGACGATCCCCAGCGCGGCAACATCGATTTCCGCGCCGGCGCCGGCGGTTTCCATTCGGCGGAGAACTGAGACCGGTCGGCGCGGTAGAGTCCCCTGCAGAATGGAAGCCACAATCTCGCCTCCTTCGTATGATCTGTCTTTGTATTGCGGCTGGAAGCCGGCCTATTGCCGCGCTCCATAAAGTGGCTTGGAGGCGAACGCCGCATCGTCGATCGTGTAGAAATCCAGCCCGCCGTGTGTCCCGTACTTGATGAGGCTCCCGCCGGGAGGAGTAATGTATCCAGCCGTAAGCCACGCGTAAAGACCGTGCGGCGATGGATCGGGTTGCGCCTTCGCCGCCTGCGCTACGCCGAGGGCGGCATTCACGTGGTCGGCGTACCGGCTTTGCCTGGGGTCGGAATCGTCGTTGGCAAGCGCTACGCAGGCACCTACGTTCTTCATCTCTGCTGCCGAAACATTCGGGTAAGTGCCTAATCCCTCGAATTGGTACAGGGTGTGTTCCTTGCCATGCTTGTCCTTGAACGTGGTGTGCTTTTGCGCCACATCCAACAAGGAGGGCTGTCTCTTGAACATGAACAGATCGAAGCGGCGAAAGCGCCTGTTGTCCAGAACGTTCCTCGCCCAGTTCATTGCCACGCTGGCTTCTTCAAAAGCGTAGTCTCCGTATTCGGGAGTCCTGACTTCGTGCAGAAGTACCCGTGCGATCAGACCTTCATCGCTATTCGAATCGGGGAGGACGATCTCCGGAAGAATCGTCACTTTCAACATGGAACATGGCTTCGGCCCTTTGATCGCCGCTGCCGCTTTGGGGCCAGGTCTCACGGTAAGCATTGTCGGCCCCGTAGCCAATCCCGTAAGATCGAGTTGAAATACGTATCCTTTGTATCCCTTCGGCTGTTTCACCGGGGCCGATTCTACCGTCAGCATGGGTGCGGTAATCGCAATGTCTTCCCAGTCGCTTTGAAAGTAGACCGTTCTGGTAGCGGGAACAGCGACCTTCTTGTGGATGTGAACAGTGGTTTCAGGTATCGTTTCCGTCCCCAACTTCTTCAACCGGAATCCGGGCGTCATTATTTCTTCTCCTGTTTCTTCCGTTGCGGCTGTTTCCGGATGACGAACTTCTGCCCCACCGTCTCGCAAGCGCCGAGAATTCCCTTTACGTATTCCTCGTGAACCATGTAATTGCTAAGACTGATGTCCACTTCGTCCGGAACGACGTCCTTGTCGAGATGAAGCGTGCGTCTTGAATACAGCAATGTAAATGGATCGTCGGAGTCCGCCGGGGGATCCCACAGCGTTATCGTGTTATTCTCTTTCCAGTAAACCCAGGCCGTGTACCCACCGTCGTACCGGAGGCCGACCACACAAAAATGGTTGATGGTCGTCTTCCCATCTCTCTGCACCAGCGCCGCCAAGTGCTTCTCTGGCGAGCGAGGATAGTCCGGCACCGTCGAGATCGGAAAATACTGGAACTGCGGTTTCTCCTCCGCGCAAAGAGTCGCGGCCATGGCAAGGGTTGCCAGAAACAATACAGGCCTTCGAATCGGCACGAGCCTCATTTCTTCTCCTGTTTCTTCTGTTGCGGCTGCTTTCGAATGACGAACTTCTGCCCCACCTTTTCGCAAGCGCTGAGAATATCGTTTACATATTTCTCATGAACCAGAATTGGGCTAGCATTGAGGTCCACATCGTCTGGAGCGACGTCCTTATCGAAATCAAGCGTGCGTCTGGAATTCAATAGCACGAACGTGTCGTCAGTGTCCCCTGGGGGCTCCCAATCCGTCAAAGTATTGTTCTCTTTCCAATGGACCCAGGCTGAGTAACCGCCCTGGTATCGGATACCCACCACACAAAAATGGTTGATGGTCTTCTTCCCATCGCGTTGCACCAGCGCCGCCAAGTGCTTCTCCGGCGTGCGAGGATAGTCCGGCACTGTCGAAATCGGAAAATACTGGAATTGCGATTTTTCCTCCGCGCAAAGAGTCGCGGCCACTGCGAGGATCGCTAGCGGCAATACAAGCCTTCGAGTGAATACGAACCTCACACATCCTCCTCATGATAAGTCGATGCGGCGGCTGCCTGTGGAACTGCGGCACCTCCCTCGACGACGATCCGCAGCGCGGCAACATCGATTTCCGGGCCGGCGCCGGCGGATTCCATTCGGCGGAAAACTGAGGAACGCGGCTGGCGCCGCACAGTCGCCTGCAAAGCGGCGACCGCGCCCAGTCGGCCTCGCAGGCGGTACTGCGGATCTCGCGAACTTCCGATGCCCCTACTTCTTGCTCTCGCGGAGCGTGGGAAGCGAAGCCCACTCCACGTTGCGGAACTCCACGTCCAGGTCCGGACCGCGAAATACAATTACGTTCCCCGGCCCTCCAATCGAGTCCGGGATACGCATCTTGCCGAGAATGAAGACCTGGTCGTAGCGGCAGAATAGTGGCCGCTCGTCGATATAAGGAATCGTCTTCGCCACCTTCCAGGCCGGGTCGAGAATCACGATCTGGTTGACTCCTCGGGGGTCCGAAACGTTCTTCACCAGTTCCCTGACGTCCAGAACGTGATAGGCATCGCCCCCGAACCGGAGATCGCACGTGTGGCTGCAATGCGCCAAGACGCGGTCCAGGTCGATAACTTTCGCGTCCAGCAGCGTCTTCGTCAGCTCTGGCCTGTCCGCCGTGCATTGCGCGAACGCCGCCGTGGTGGCCAAAAGAAAAATGAACCAGCGCACCGTTTTCATATCCGCTTCTCTCCTACCGGGACCAGCACGAGGCAATCTTCGCGTAAGCCCGGCTCACTTTGCTCACATAGGCGGAGTCGCCTCCTCCGTTATAGTCGCGGATCGCCTGTTCCCAAGCGAGCCATCCGGAGATCTGCCATGCCTTATGCGCCTTTCGGTACTTGAGCGTTGTTCCCACCTGAAGTCTGCTCAGCTTGGCCGGGTCCAGGCCACTCTGCCGCACGATCTCGTCGACTGTCGTGCCGAGCTTGCTCGCTTCGGCCGTCAAGGTAGTACCTGCCGCAAGCTGACTGGTCTCGATCGTTGGGTTGTCGACGATTTCCGTCTGTTTGTAATAGGGATACGCTGCACGATGATAGAGGTATGCCACGCCTGCCCGGACGTTCGCCCCGCCAGTCGTCCCGCTCTTGAGTGCAATGCGAACCGCCTCGGGTACGACCAGGTCGGAGTGATCGAGCCCGTTCTGGATGACTTTAAGGCCTGGATCACCCGGGTTTCCGATCTGCATCGGCCTTTCGGCCCAGGCCGGCGAATCGGGTCCAGCTTTCACCTCGGTCCATATCATCGCTTTGACCCAGCGCCAATCCAGATCCACGAAGCCTGGCACATTCCTGAGGCGCTGGTTGTAGCCGTCCACTTCTTCCTGGACGACGGCATCGTACTCGCTCCAGCGCTCATCTGCCAGGGGGTTCTTGGCCAGCAACATCAGCGTTCGGGATTCTGGTTCGATCACAGCCTTCCGGCTCTTGTTTCCTCTCGGTATGGGAATGCCTCTAAGGTTCTGGTAGGCAGCGATCATTCTCGTGGTCTCGCCGCTCGCTTTTCCGTTTACCGGTCCCTGAACAAACCCGGGCAGTTCGCCGTTTAGGATCGCCTTATTCAACAGATCCTGAATGATCCTGACATCTTCCGGAGCGTTAACGGCACCATCTCCGACGCTTCCGCTCAGTTTGGGAATGACGAGTCCTGACACAAGTGTCTCCTCATGATAAGCCGATCTTGCCTGACACTATTAGGTGCAGACGGCCCGATTATACCCCGAACCCGATGCCGGCCCGGCTCCTCGGTCAGGCTTCGAAGCGGATCCCTTGAGCGAGGGGCAATTGGCCGGACCAGTTGATGGTGTTGGTCTGGCGGCGCATATAAGCCTTCCAGGCGTCGCTGCCGGATTCGCGTCCACCGCCGGTGTCCTTTTCGCCGCCGAATGCGCCGCCGATTTCCGCGCCGCTGGTGCCGATGTTCACGTTGGCGATGCCGCAATCGGAACCGCGATGGCTCAAGAATGTTTCGGACGCCACCAGGCTATTCGTGAACATGGCGGAAGACAGGCCCTGCGGCACGCCGTTGTGCCAGCGGATGGCTTCGTCGATTTGGTCGAATTCGATCAGGTAAAGAATCGGCGCGAAGATCTCCTCCTGAAGAATCGGCATGTCGGGCCGCGCCCGCACGAGCGTGGGTTCGACGAAGCAGCCTTCCAGGCGTTTGCCGCCGTATAGAATCTCGCCGCCCTGCTCGCGAATGCGCGCGATGCCATCCATCATGTCGTCGATCGCGCGCGCGTTCACGAGTGGGCCCATCAGGGTGGTCGGCTCGATGGGCGCGCCGATCTTCACCTGGCGGTAAGCGCTTTCGAGCGCGGCGGTGATTTTCGCGGCAATGCCGCGCTGGAGGAACAGGCGCCGCGTGGTGGTGCAGCGCTGGCCGGCGGTGCCAACGGCGCCGAAGAGCACGGCGCGCACGACGAGCGCCGGATCGGCGTCATCCATCACGATGATGCCGTTGTTGCCGCCCAGCTCGAGAATGCTGCGGCCCAGACGGCGCGCCACCACTTCGGAAACGTGGCGGCCGACTTCGGTCGAACCGGTGAAGCTGACGAGCGGAATCCGGCGATCGGCGATCAGCGTCTCGGCAATGGGGGCGCTCTTGCCGATGATCAGATTGAAGACGCCCGATATATCGTGGCGGGCGAACACGCGGTTGCAGATCTTCTCGACGGCGATGGCGGTGAGCGGCGTGTCAGACGACGGACGCCACAACACGCAATCGCCGCAGACGGCCGCGATGAGCGCGTTCCACGACCAGACGGCGACGGGAAAATTGAAGGCGCTGATGACGCCGACGATTCCGAGCGGGTGCCACTGCTCATACATGCGGTGGCCGGGGCGTTCGCTGTGCATGGTGAGGCCGTAGAGTTGGCGCGAGAGGCCGACGGCGAAATCGGCGATGTCGATCGTCTCCTGCACTTCGCCCAAACCTTCGGCGAGAATCTTGCCCATTTCGAGCGTCACCAGCGCGCCCAGGTCCGCCTTGTGCGCGCGCAACTCGTCGCCGATTTCGCGCACGATGGCGCCGCGTTGGGGAGCCGGCATCATGCGCCACCGGTCGAAGGCCGCGACCGCGCGCGCCATCACGGTTTGGTAATCGTCGAGGCTGGCCAGTTGCACACGGGCCAGCGTTTCGCCGGTGGCCGGATTGAGCGAGGCGAGTTCGCCGCCGCCGGGACGCGCGATCCAGTCGCCGGAGCAAACGCCGGAATTGAGCGGCTCGATGCCGAGTCTTTCGAGAACACCCGAAGTGAAACTGTCGGTGGCAGGCACGGCTTCATTTTAGTGCAGCGCGTTCGCCGGCGGAATGGGGGACGCGGAGTTGCAAGGGGCGGGGAGGCATCTTCACGAGTCGGCTAAAATGCCTAATGGAGGTGACGTATGTGTGTGATCCGATGCGGGTGCCTGGCGCTGGTGGCGGGGGTGCTGGCGATGGCGCAGGGTGGGCTCGACGGGCCCGGCCGGTATGGAATCGTCAACGTGGGCGACGGCAAGTGGCTGCAACTGGATGCGGGCGACCGCGTCGCAGTGGTGCAAATGTCGCCGCGGCCGATCGAGCTGCAGCGCTGGGATTTCCAGGCGGCCGAAGGCGGTCTCTGGTTTGTGCGCAATGCGGCGGGCGGGTGCGCGCTGGAGATGCCGCGCAACAACAACAGCGAGCCGGTGGTTTGCGGACGTTTCGACGGGAATCCCAACCAGCGGTGGCGGCTCGACCCGGCGCCCGAGGGCAGCGTGCTGATCCGGTCGCGTTTCGGACGGCCGCTGGACATTCCGGGTGGCGACGCGCAAGACGGCGTGCGGATCCAGATCTACGACCGCAATGGCGGCGTAAACCAGCGCTTCCAACTGCGCCCGGTAGTGGATGAGCCGGCTCCGCCGGAGCGCGCCCAGCGGGATCGCGACCACGATCACGAGGGCGACCGCGAGCATCCGGGCCGCTTCTTCGACGATCACGAGCGGACTTGGAAACTGCGCGGCGATGGCGCGTGCTTTTACCCCGGACGGGGCTTCCACGGCGAGCCGGTTTGCATGCCCGCGGGCGGCAGCATGGAGCGGGCGCTGCGCGACGGCGCGGGTTCGGTGCGGTTGTTCGGGCAGGCGCGCGCGGTGGTGGTGTTCGCCGAGCCTGGGCTCCATGGGCCGCGCTACCGCATTGAACGCGACGAACCGGATTTGCACCGCTTGCACACCGAGTGGTCGGACGACCTGGGCGGCGCGGTAGGTTCCTTCCGCGTGGAGTAGGCCGCACGGCGCATTGAGCCGCCGGCGGCCTGCGATTCAAGAACCGGCGGCATCGGCTCTGTTGCCGGCTCCGATGCGCGTGCAAAGCCGAGACCGGTTCGATCGGCCAGCTTGCGACAGGCGCTACGGCAGATCGATCATTTGACGCCAATCGTAGCCGGGCGACGTGTAGGTCCTGGTGCCGGCTATGGCGCCCTGGTTGTTCATCCAGTGGTAGTCGGAGTAGATGTCGACGGGAGGACCCCAGCGGTGGCGTGGCGTTTGCCGGCCGGCGCGGGCGGGGCATGCCCGGCTCCTATGCCTTCGGCGGGAGATTCGGGACTGTGGAAGAACCGCTCCCTTTGGTCGCGGCTCCGGGCGGGGTGAGGTTACTTACTGGGGAGATTGGTTGATTGTGGGGAATACGGGCAAGCTAAAGCATGCCCCACCGTGTGGAGACACTTCGGGCTTGGAGAGTTAGTAAGTGCTATAAGTGC
>PMKM01000146.1:32176-40408 GCA_003157745.1 Bryobacterales bacterium
GGGCGCCGGAAGTTCAGTACCACTACAATGCAACGCTTGCCGGCCGGCAAGAACAGACTAGCAGCGGAGCATTGCGCCACAGTCCTACCTTAAGTATGCGCTCTGCGTCAAGGGATTTTGAACGTAAGTTATTGAGTTAGTTGAGAAGATAGGTTGTGAACGGGGCTTTTGGGTTATCGCGGGCCGGGCGTAGGCGGTGCGTACGGGTCGGTGGAGACGACTTTCGGGCTACGCACAGGTTCGAAGGCGAGAGCAGTTGCACTGCGAAGAAAAGCCGAGATGACTCTCGGCTCTGCAGACTTGACAGTCTGCGCCACGGGGCGGGGGCGAAGTCAGGCTTGCGGCAGAGGACTTATTCTTCGATCAAGAACTGTTCGTACTTGCCGTCGGGGAGGACGTAGATATTGAGCGAAACCGATTTACGAGCGAAGGTGGCGCGATAGGAGCGGTGGGTCATGCCGCCGCGCTGGTTTTCGGAAACGGCGGTGACGGATTGCAGCTTGCCGAGGGCGGCGAGGGAGGTTCTCGAATCGCGGAGGGCGGTGGCGCTGAAGTAGGCGTTGGCGTTGGCGGTGAAGAGGGTGCGGTCCATTTTGCCTTTTTGCAGGGCGGCGAGAATGAGCCGCACCTGTGCGGTATCGGTGGCGCGAAGCTCCTTGCGTTCGGGCGCGAACAGGAGTGTGGCGATCTGGCGCGCGAGGGGGCCGACGAGATTGACGACGTCCTGGTTGGAGAGAACGACGACGGCGCCCTGGCGGGTGGGGAAGACGGCGTTAAAAGAGATGAATCCGGAGACTTCGCCGGTGTGTTCGAAGACGGGGATACCATCGATCTCGCCGATCTCGAGGCCGAGCGAGTAGTGGGTGGAATCGCCGTTGGCGAGACGTACTTCGCGAGTTAGCGCGTCCCAGGAGGCCGCGGAGAGAATGCGGTGGTTGAGGAAGGCAATGTCCCATTTCGCGAGGTCGGACGGGGTCATGGCCAGTTCCCCGGCGCCGTAGTACCAACCGGCGGCTTCGCGGGCGACGGGGCGGGGCGGGCCGGCGGCATAGCGGGTGTAGGCGGAGGCGTCGGCGGGCAGGGATGGCGGCCAGGCGGAGGCCGACTGCATGTCGAGCGGGGCGAAGATCCGGTCATACAGGAATTGGACCAGAGACTGGCCGGAGGCCTTTTCGAAGATTTGCGCGGCGAGAACGTAGTTGGTATTGCTGTACTGCCACTTGGCGCCGGGGTCGAAATCGAGCGGCTTGCCGGCCCAACGGTCGACGACGGCGGCGGGGGTGGTGGGCTGGGTCCACTCCGGAATGATGTAATCCTGCGGGGCGTAATCTTCGTAGCCGGAGGTGTGGGATAGCAATTGCCGAATGGTGATTTCGGCGGAGCGGGTGAGGGCGGGGAAGTAGTGCGAGACGCGGTCGTCGAGGGAGAGCTTGCCCTGTTCGGCGAGCAGCAGGAGGGCGGCGGCGGTGAACTGTTTGGAGATGGAACCAACGGCGTAGCGGGTGGCGAGGGTGGCGGGGCGGTTGGCGGCGAGGTCGGCGGCGCCGAAGGCCTTGGCGTAGGCCAGTTTGCCGTCCATGACCACGGCCACGGAGACGCTGGGCGCGCCCGAAGCGCGGAGCGAAGACGCGACTTTTTCGTCGAGGCGCTTTTCGAGATCGGGCGGCAATTGAGCGAACAGGGTGCAGGCGGCGAGAGCGGCGAGGGCGAGCGAGCGGAAACGAAGCATGGGTACATGATAGTGCGGAACGCGGTGGACGGATGGATGGCGTGGCGAATTCGGCATTTGCCGGATTCTTGATCGGCATTAAGAGATACGCTACGATTATCATTCTATGAGCGTTATTGACACGCGGTGGACTGGCGTAGCATAATGTCCATTAAAGAACTAGAGTCTGTGCAATGCCGAGATTCCCGTTCGGAATTGACCCAGTTCATTTTCAGAGGAGAGCTTGTTGATTATGTTAAACCGCCGGTTCCTGAAAGCGCACGCGATACGGCGCGAGGCGCTCACGTTTATGTTTTCCCGGATTGCGGGCGGCGCAGCAGGGTGCGCGCTGGTCCTGATGGTGGCGCTCGGTTCGGCAGCGGCCTGGGCGCAACCGCCGGAAGCACAACCTGCCGCGCAGTCCGCGCAACCCGTGGCGCAGACGACGGAGCAGAAGCTGGAAGAATTGCAGAAGAAGGTCGATGAACTGGATCAGGCGGTGAAGGTGGCGGAGCGAAAGCGGGAACTGGCGGAGGAAGCGGCGGCGGAGAAGGCCAAGACGGAGGCGACCGTGACGGCGGATACGGGCGGGTTCACAATACGGTCTCCGGGCGGCAATTACCTGTTGAAGACCGGTGCGGATTTACAGTTGGACAACCGGACGTACCTGGGAACGGGCGCCGGATCGGCGATCGATACGCTGGTGGTGCGCCGGGCGCGGCCGACTATTTCGGGCACGATCTATCACTACATCGACTTCATGTTCCGCCCCGATTTCGGGCAGGGGACGACGGCGATCTACGACGCGTATGCGCAGCTCAACTACATTCCGTGGGTGAATTTGCGGGTGGGCAAATTCAAGCCGCCGGTAGGACTGGAGCGGCTGCAATCGGACGACGATACCACGTTCAACGAGCGCGGTTTGCCGTCGGACCTGGGTCCGCAGCGCGACATCGGATACCAGCTTTCGGCCAACCTGTTTCAGAAGCGGGTGTCGTATGCGGCCGGCGTATTCAATGGCGTTCCGGACGCTTCGATCGGCACGGACACGGCGGTGAGCGACCACAGGGATTATGCGGCGCGCATTTTTCTGACGCCGTTTCTGCCGGAGGCGGGACCGCTGAGCGGGCTGGGCGTGGGGCTGGGCGCCTCGGGCGGGAACACGGATGGCGAAGCGCTGCCGGGGTTCAAAACATTCGGGCAACAAACGTTTTTTACTTTCGCCTCCGGCGTGACGGCGGCGGGGCACAGGACGCGATTGGATCCACAAGCCTATTACTATCTCGGGCCATTCGGGCTGCTGACGGAATACGCGCTGAACGAGGAAGGCTTTCAGAAGAGCGGCGTGCGCCGCGAGATTGCGTTTCGCGCCTACCAGGTGGAGGTTTCGTACATTCTGACGGGAGAGAAGAAGAGCTTCGCGAGCCCGACGCCACGGAAGGCGTTCGATCCGTTGCACGGCGGATGGGGAGCGGTGGAAGTGGCGGCGCGCGTGGGCGATTGGGAGGCCGAGAAGGGGATTTACAACTACGGATTGGCCAGCGGCGCGACTTCGCCGCGACATTTGCATGAATGGGTGGGCGCGGTGAACTGGTATTGGAATCGCCTGTTCCGGGTGGGCGCCGATTACGGGAAGACGGACTTTGGCGGGGGAGCGGCAAACGGGAACAAGCTGCCGGAGAGGATCATTCTGCTGCGCTTCCAGTTGAATTTCATCTAACGCGCGGGAACGGGAGAATTCGATAATGAAGCTAACGACTATTCTGCGATATTTCGTTGCGGCGGCGGTGGCTGGCGCCGCGGCGTTCGCCGGGCCGGTGAAACTGCTGAACGTTTCCTACGATCCGACGCGCGAGTTGTATCAGGACATCAACGCCGCATTTGCCAAGCAATGGAAGGCGAAGACGGGCGTGGACGTTGAGATCAGCCAGTCGCACGGGGGCTCCAGTAAGCAGGCGCGGTCGGTGATCGACGGGCTGCCGGCGGATGTAGTGACGCTGGGGCTGGCGTACGATATCGATTCGATCGCCGAACACGCGCGGCTGCTGCCGGCGAACTGGCAGACGCGGCTGCCGAACAACAGCACGCCGTATACGTCGACGATCGTGTTCCTGGTGCGACACGGCAATCCGAAGCACGTCAAGGATTGGGACGACCTGGTGCGGCCGGGCGTGGCGGTGATCGTGCCGAACCCGAAGAGCTCGGGCGGGGCGCGGTGGGCGTACCTGGCGGCGTGGGGATATGCGCTGAGGAAGAACAACGGGGACGACCGGAAGGCGCAGGAATTCGTAACGCGGTTGTACAAGAACGTTCCGGTGCTCGATTCGGGGGCACGCGGTTCGACGACGACGTTCGCGCAGAGGGGCATCGGGGACGTGCTGCTGGACTGGGAGAACGAGGCGTTCCTGGCATTGAACGAACTGGGCAAGGACAAAGTGGAAGTGGTGACGCCGTCGGTGAGCATCCTGGCCGAGCCGCCGGTGGCGGTGGTGGACAAGATCGCGGCCAAACATGGGACGGCGCAAGTGGCCAAGGCGTATCTCGAATTCCTGTACAGTGCGGAGGGCCAGGAGATCGGCGCGCGGCATTACTACCGGCCGCGATCGCCCGAAGTGGCGGCGAGATATGCGGGCCGGTTTACCAACGTGCAGTTCTTCACTATCGACGAAGTCTTTGGCGGATGGCAGAAGGCGCAGAAGCGGCATTTCGACGATGGAGGCGTGTTCGACCAGATCTATTTGAAGGGGAGATAGGGTACGGTGAACCGCAGATCGGTGGAGTGACTGCGGGAAGAAAAGCCGAGATGACTCTCGGCTCTGCAGGCCTGGAGGCCCGCGCCACGGGTGGATCGATTACGGAGCGAGTCATGACGGGCGGCCCGAGGGGGGCAAGCAGTGTCGATATCGTTTAAGAAGCCGAGTATCCTGCCGGGATTCTGGCCGGCGTTCAGTTATACGGTCCTATATCTGAGTTTGATCGTACTGATTCCGCTAAGTGCGGTGTTTCTCAAGTCAGTCACATCGAGTTGGGCGCATCTTTGGGAAGTGGTCACGTCGCCGGAAGTGGTGGCATCTTACAAGCTGAGTTTCGGCGCGTCGTTAGTGGCCGGGCTGGTTAGTGTGGTTGTCGGGTTCCTGGTGGCGTGGGTATTAGTGCGTTATCAGTTTCCGGGCAAAGCGCTGGCGGATGCGCTGGTGGATCTTCCATTCGCGTTGCCAACCGCGGTAGCCGGGATTGCGCTGACGACTCTCTACACGGAACACGGATGGCTGGGGCGATACCTGGCGCCGCTGGGGATCAAAGTGGCTTTCACGCCTCTGGGCGTGGTGGTGGCGCTGACGTTTATCGGGTTGCCGTTCGTGGTGCGCAGCGTGCAGCCGGTGCTGGCGGATGCGGATGCGGAACTCGAGGAAGCCGCCGCGAGCCTGGGCGCCAGCCGCTGGCAGGTGTTCCGGCTGGTGATCTTCCCGGTGGTGCGGCCGGCGCTGCTGACCGGATTCGCGCTGGCTTTTGCGCGCGCACTGGGCGAGTATGGGTCGGTCATTTTCATCGCGGGTAACATGCCGATGAAGACCGAAATCACGCCGCTGCTGATTGTCAGTAAGTTGGAACAATACGATTACGCGGGAGCGACGGCGATTGCGGCGGTGATGCTGACAGCATCGTTCCTGATGCTGCTGGCGATCAACGCGCTCGAACGGCGCACGCGCAGATTCATGGTGATGGGTTAGAGCCATGGCGACCGCTGCAATAGAGGTTCCGCGGAAGAGCGAGGCCGGCGCGCGAGCGATCCGGCGCGATCCACCGCTGGTACGGTGGGGGCTGACAGTGCTGGCGCTGGGAGCGTTGGGCGCGTTCATCGTGCTGCCGCTGGCCGCGGTTTTCGTGCAGGCGTTCGCCAAAGGCGTGCCCGCGTACCTGGCGGCGATTCGCGAGCCGGATACGCTTTCGGCCATCAAGCTGTCGCTACTGGTCGCCGGCGTTTCGGTTCCGCTCAACGTGGTATTTGGCGTGGCCGCAGCGTGGGCTATCGCTAAGTTCCAGTTCAAGGGTAAGAACGTCTTAGTGACACTGATCGACATTCCGTTCGCGGTCTCGCCGGTGGTTTCGGGACTGATCTTCGTGCTGATTTTCGGCGCGCAGGGATGGTTTGGCGAGTGGCTGAGCGATCATGACATTCGCATCGTTTTCGCCGTGCCGGGCATTATCCTGGCAACTACCTTCGTGACTTTTCCGTTTGTGGCGCGCGAACTGATTCCGCTGATGCAATCGCAGGGAAGCGACGAGGAAGAGGCGGCGCTGACGCTGGGCGCCAGCGGGTGGCAGATGTTTTTCAAGATCACGCTACCGAACATCAGGTGGGGACTGTTGTACGGCGTGGTGCTGTGCACGGCGCGCGCGCTGGGGGAGTTCGGCGCGGTGTCGGTGGTATCGGGCCACATACGGGGGCAGACGAACACGCTGCCGCTGCACGTCGAGATACTGTATAACGAGTACAACTATTCGGGAGCCTTCGCCGTGGCGTCGCTGCTGAGCGTGATCGCGGTGATCACGCTGACGCTCAAGAAGTTTCTCGAATGGAAGACGAAGGAGGGGGCGAAGTGAGCATCGAAGTCAGCCACATCCGCAAGTTCTATGGCACGTTCGCGGCGCTGCAGGATGTAAGTTTGCGCATCGAGAAGGGCGAGTTGGTGGCGCTGCTGGGCCCGTCGGGATCGGGGAAGACATCGCTGTTGCGCATCATCGCCGGGCTGGAAGTGCCCGACAGCGGTTCGATCCACCTGAACGACGAGGATGCCACGAACGCGACGGCGCGGGAGCGGCAGGTAGGATTTGTCTTCCAGCATTACGCGCTGTTTCGTCACCTGACGGTCGCGGAGAACGTGGCGTTCGGGCTGCGCCTGCGGCCGCGGGCGACGCGCCCGGCGGAGGCCGAGATACGGGAGCGGGTGCGGAAGTTGCTCGATCTGATTCAACTCGACTGGCTGGGAGACCGCTATCCGCACCAGTTATCGGGCGGGCAGCGGCAGCGCGTGGCGCTGGCGCGCGCGCTGGCGGTGGAGCCGCGCGTGCTGTTACTGGACGAACCGTTCGGAGCGCTCGATGCGAAGGTGCGCAAGGAGCTGCGGCGTTGGCTGCGGCGGCTGCACGACGACTTACACATTGCGAGTGTGTTTGTCACTCACGACCAGGAGGAAGCGCTCGAAGTGGCCGACCGGGTGGCGATCATGGATCACGGAAAGATCGTCCAGATGGGCACGCCAGCGGAGGTTTACGACAACCCAGCCAACGCGTTCGTATATCAATTCCTGGGGGACGTGAACCTGTTTCATGGCAGAGCGGAAGCGGAGTCTTCGGTTTCCTATGTGCGGCCGTACGAGTTGGAGATTACGCGGCAGACGGAGACGGTGAACGGGGCGGTGCTGGCAAAGGTGCGGCACATCGCCGCGGCTGGGCCGGCGGTGCGACTGGAGTTGCTGCGCGAGGATACGGGGCACGCGCTCGAAGCCGAGATCAGCCGCGACCGATATCGCGAACTGCGACTGAGCATTGGGGACACGGTGGGTGTGACCGCGCGCAACGTGCGCGTGTTCGCCAAACAATAGGGCCGGTGGCCGGGCCGTTTGGCGGCGATGAGCAACGTGATATGCTGAGCTCGACGCGCTGCCGTATTTGCCCAAGCGGCGTCCCAAGGAGAAAGCATGCAGGAACAGAACTACGCCAACCACCGGCAATTCGTGCCGGCGTATCATTTTGTACTCTCGGGTATTCTGATCTTGACGCTGATCGGATCGATCGTCAATCTATACGAGGCACTGGGCAACCACGAGCGGCTCTACAGTGCGTCGTTGATCGTGGTGCTGGTCGTCAGCTCGCTGCTGATTACAGCCCTCTTCCGCATGTTTGCGTTGAAGGCCCAGGATCGCGCCATTCGGGCCGAGGAGAACCTGCGGCATTATGTACTCACCGGCAAGCTGTTGGACGCGCGGCTCAGCGTGCTGCAGATTGTGGCGCTTCGATTCGCCGGCGACGAGGAATTCGCGGCGCTGGCGGCTCGGGCCGCCGCGGAGAGTCTGCCGCCAGATGCCATCAAACGGGCCGTGGAGCATTGGCGCGCCGATACCTACCGGGTGTGAGCGGGCAGAGGTCTTAGCCGCGGCAGTTACGACGACCGGTGGAGTGGGGCGCGCGACCCAGGAAGGGCGAAGCTCCCGGTTCCGAGCGAACCCGCACGAATCGAAGTGTTGGTGTGCTCAGGGCTTCACTTCTTGCGGCCTTGTATGTCAGGGCACCGGCGTTGGCCGTGCCGAACCGTCGTCAGGAGACACGGACTTCAGCCCCTATCCACTCGGAAGTGATGCAGCGGCTAAAGCCGGTGTCTGCCGTTGGCTTCGGCACCCTCGAAAACACAGGGCGTCCCAGTTGGCAAGTCGTTCTTTCCATTTGGATCGTCGCGAACCCCGGCGGGCAAGGAACACGAAATGGGCAGTCATCGGCGCTTCCGAGTCGGATAGCTATACAGG
>PMKM01000052.1 GCA_003157745.1 Bryobacterales bacterium
GACGGTGATGACGCTGCTGGTGGTATCGGGCGGCGTCGCGGGGCTGCTGCTAGTGGGCGGGTTCTTCTCCTTCATGTTCCGGGGACTGCGCGAGAGCACGATTCGCAATGGGCTGGGGCACTTGCAGATTTACAGCGCCGAACACTTCGAGCGCGACGAGGTGCACGTTCTCGACACAGGACTCGACGATTACCAGCGCGTCGCCGAGTTGGCGGCACGGAACCAGCACGTGCGGGGCGTCACGGCGCGGATCGAATTCTACGGCATGGTGTCGAACGGGATGAAATCCGCGGTGTTTCTGGGCACCGGCGTGGATGCGGGCAAGGAGAAGAGTATGGGATTCCAGCCCACGATTACGGCGGGCCACTACCTGGACACGGGCGGGACAGAGGCCAACCAGGCGCTGCTGGGCGCGGGCCTGGCGCGCTCGATGGGCGCGAAACCGGGCGATAGTCTCACCCTGCTTTCGGTCACTTCCGATGGCGCGCTGAACGGGATCGACACAGACGTGACCGGGATAGTGACCACCGGCTTCAAGGAGATGGACGACCGTCTGCTGACGATTCCGCTGGCTTCGGCGCAGCGTCTTCTGCAGAGCCAGCGCGTCACTAAGTTGGTGGTGGGTTTGGATAAGACGGAAAATACGGACCAGGTCTACGCGGCGATTATTCCCCGGCTTGCGGGGGCGCGCCAACAGTATGCGATCCGGAAATGGATCGACTTAGCCAGCTATTACAAACAGGTGCACCTGATGATGAGCGGGATCTTCGTGTTTCTCGGCGTGATCGTATTCTTCATGGTGGTCATGTCGAGCGCGAACACGCTCATGATGGCGATGTTCGAACGCACGCGCGAGATTGGAACGATGCTGGCGATGGGGACGCCGCGCGCGTGGCTGGTGGGGCTGTTCGTGGCGGAAGCGGCGTTCACGGGCATACTGGCCGGGGCGCTGGGCGTGGCGGCTGGGACGGGCCTGGGAGCGCTGTTGAATCACTGCGGCATCGTGCTGCCGCCGCCGCCGGGCAACACGGCGGGGATGGCGCTGAAGGTGATGCACGAGCCGACGCTGATGGTGGGCGCGGCGGTGCTGGCGTTGATCACGCTGGTATTGGCGTCCCTGATGCCGGCAGTCAGGGCGTCCCGTTTGCGAATTGTGGAGGCATTGAGTCATGTCTAACAAGCTGCTGTGGTTGCTGGCGGGCTGCGCATGGTGTGGGGGCGCGGCGTCGCCCACGGGCGCCGACGCGCAGGCGCTGCTGAAACAATCCGATCTACTTCGCAATGGCTGGTCGAGCTACGTGAGCCGTGCGAAGATCACTAACTACGAATCCGGTAAGGCGGACGAGGAACACCTCTACCAGGTGTCTCAGAAGGGCGTTGATAAGACGCACGTCGAATTCCTCAGTCCCCGAGAGAAGGGCACGTTCCTACTGATGCTTGGCGACGATATGTGGATCTATCTGCCGGACACCAGCCGGCCGGTCCGCATCACGCCGCTCGAGCGATTGACGGGCGACGCTTCGAACGGCGACGTCGCGCGCACGAATTACGCTTATGACTATGATGCCACCTATCTGCGGCGGGAGAAGTGCGGCGAGACCGATTGCGACGTGCTGGAGTTGACGGCCAAGCGCAAAGCCTCCACTTATCACAAGATTGAGTACTGGCTGCGCGCGGCGGACGCGCGGCCGGTGAAGGCTGAGTTCTATCTGACTTCGGGGAAGCACATTAAGTCGGCGACGTTCGACGAATACCGTTCCGTAGCCGGAACCCCGCGGCTGACGCGGATGACGCTGTACGATCAGATCCGCAAGCAATCGCACAGTGTTCTCGAATTCTCCGGTTTCCAGCCGCGGGAACTTCCGGACAAGTTGTTCCACCAGGGCAGGCTGGACCGGTTCTAGGAGGCGTGCCATGAACACTCGGATGCTAATCCTAGTGCCGCTGCTCTGCGGTGTGTCACTCGCGGACGACGCGAATCTGGCTCCCGATAAGGCTGCCGGCGAGACCAGGTATTCGCTCTCGCTGACGGAAGAAGGGTCATACGCCGCCGGCCTCCGCGTGCCTGGCGCGGCCGCGAGCAACCTGTTGCTACTGGAACCTTCCTTCTCTTACAGGTACGAAGAACGCTGGCGATTTTCGACTAGCTTAGTGGGGGTGGCGGATACGCAGGGCGACACGCACGAGCAGGTGCGCGTGCGGGAAACGTATGTGGGCTTCACGGCCGGGGACGTGGAGTTGACGGTCGGCAAACGCATCCTGCGGTGGGGCGTCGGCTATGCATTCACCGCTACCGGCGTGCTCGATCCACCGCGCGTGGCCACCGACCCGACGGACCGGCTGAGCCTGAACGAAGGCCGCGAGATGGGGGAGGCGGACTGGGTCATTGGAAAACAGGAGTTCACTGCCGTGCGGGCGAGCGCCGGCCTGGTGGGCACGCGGCAGCCGGGGGCGCGCGACACGGCGGCGTTCCGCTACGGCGTGATGGTCGGCGGGTTCGATGTCGCGGCGATCGTGGCGCACGACGGCGGCGGCACTACGTTCGGCGGCGCGAATTTCACGCGCGTGTTTGGCGACGCGCTGGAGATCCACGGCGAACTGGGCTGGCGGGAACAGGCGGCCGTTTTGCTGGGAAGCAAGTACACGCTCCGCTGCGGCCTTTCGGCCATCGCGGAATTCTACACGCCTCCCAACACGGCCTATTATCGGCCCGCCGCGATGCCGGCTTCGGTGGGCCGCCAGCATTATGGCTTTTTGCGCGCGGGCAAACAGCGCCTGCGCGAACTGCCCGGATGGAAGGAATGGGACGTCACGGCGTCCCTGGTCGTCAGTTTCGATGACGGCAGCCGGATTGGCGTTTTCGACGCCGGGCGGCGCATCCGGAATCGTTTTCGCGCATACCTGCACGCCGAGACGCCAGCGGGAAAACGGAGCCGCTCGGAGTTCGGCGCCATCCCCTACTCCGCGCTGGTCTCGATCGGCGCTACATTTCAAATGTGAGGCAAGAGCGTGTACGTTGAAACGATGCCCGCGGCGACCGAGGCAGGCCCGTACAAGCTGCCACGAGGATTCATGCCGCGCGTTTGCGGGGTGGCGGCCGCGGCCGGCGTCGCCAGCGCGGTCCTCCACCTCAGCTTCGAACACGTCTCGCGCCTGTCGCAGGTATTCACCGCCTTCGCGATCCCGCTGATTTACGCCTACTCGATCGCCGTTCCTTCGGCAGTGCTGCTCTATCTGCTGGGGCGCCGGACCATCGCCGGCAAACGGAGCTTCAGCTTGCTCAGAACGATTGGCGTTCTGGTGGCGACCAATACGGTTGGATGCCTGTTCACCGGAGTCGTGCTGGCCGCGCTTCGCATCGACCCTTGGAACCTCTATTGGGTCCGCTTCCGCCCCAACGTGGCGTTTGGCATGGTGATCACGCTCATCTTTGGATTGGGGATGGATTTCTACCACCACATGCGGTTGCGCCTGGACTTAGCCACGATCGAAGAAGAACGGGCCCGCAAGCTGGCCGCAGAGGCTCGGCTATCGTCGCTCGAATCGCGCACTCACCCGCACTTCCTGTTCAACACGCTGAACTCGATCTCGTCGCTGATTCCCACCGACCCGAAGCGCGCCGAAGACGTGCTGGGGAAATTCGCCGCGCTGCTGCGATTTTCGCTCGGCGCGAACCAGATGGGGCTGGCGCCGCTCGAGCAGGAGATGCAAATCGTTCGCGATTACCTGGAGATCGAAAGGACGCGTTTCGATACGCGGCTGCGGTATTCGATTTCGGTTCCGGCGGAGATGGAGAGCGTCCGCATTCCGCCGCTCTCGGTGGAGACGCTGGTCGAAAACAGCATCAAACACGTGATCGCCCAGCGGCCCGGCGGAGGCGAGATCCACGTAAGTGGCGCCATCGCGGACGGGCGCGCGGTCGTCTCGGTCAGCGACGATGGGCCGGGCTTTGCTCTCGATTCGGTGCCGCTCGGACACGGGCTGGATAATCTGAGCGCGCGGCTGGCTCTGCTGTTCGGCGGCGAGGCGCGCCTCGAAGTTGCGCGCGACGGAAAGTACTTCACCACGCGGATGTCTTTCCCACGGTGATTGCCATGCCTCTACGAGTCTATTTGGTGGACGACGAACCGCTCGCGGTGGAGCGCCTGGAACGGTTGCTCGGCGAAGAGCCGTCGGTGGCTATCGTGGGCCGCACGACCGATCCGGCCGCGGCTCTAGAGTTTCTGGGCCGCGAATCGGTCGACGCCCTGTTCCTCGACATTCAAATGCCCGGCATGACCGGCTTCGACTTGCTGGCCCGGCTACGACAGCAACCCGCGGTGATCTTCACGACGGCTTACGACGAATACGCGTTGCAGGCCTTCCAGGTGAACTCGATAGATTACCTGCTGAAGCCGATCGACCCGGCGCAATTGCGGCGCGCCTTGGGCAAACTGGAACGGTTCGGCGGCGGAGCCAAGCCGGATTGGATGCGGCAGCCCGAGCTGCGCACATTTCTGGAGGGCTTGGCGGCGACGCTGCGGAGCCCGGCCAGCGGCTATCCGGAGCGGATTGCATCGCGCGTGGGCGAGCGGATCCAGGTGGCCGATCTGGCATCGGTCACGCATTTCGTGGCGCAGGAAAAGCTCACCTACGCCGTAGTGGACGGCCGCCGTCACTCGGTGGACCACACGATTGCGGAGCTCGAACGGAAGCTCGACCCGAAGCGGTTTGTGCGCATACATCGCGCGATCCTCGTGAACCTGGACTGGGTGGACCACGTCAATTCGCGGTTCGGCGGGCAAATGGCGGTGTGCCTTAAGGACGCTGCGCGCAGCCAGTTGCCGGTGGCGCGCGATAGGGTGCGCGCATTGAAAGAACGGCTGGAATTGTAGCGGGCGGCGCTTCCGAAAATACGACGCATAATCGGCTGAACGATTCCGCACTGGGCCGCGTCAGCACCATTGAGCGGAGGACGTGCATGAAACCACTGGTGTGCCTATTGATGGGGGCGCTGGCCTGGGCCGGCGATGCCCGCTACGCCCGATTGGGCGAATTCCGGGGACAAGTGGAAGTGCAACTGGGGGCGGCGGAAGCCTGGGTCGCGGCGGAACGGAATCTTCCGCTGGTGGAAGGCGCGTGGCTGCGGACGGCGCGCGATGCGCGCGTCGAGATCGAATTGGACGGTGGGGGCGTGTGGCGGCTGGGTCCGGACTCGCTGGGCGAGATCTCCGACTACACGCGGCTCTCGACCGGGCAACACATCACTTTGTTGACGCTCGATCACGGCCGGGCGTACTTCACGGGCGGCGCGGTGGGCAACGATTCGCTTATTCTGGCGGTGCCGGGCGCGCAGGTCGGCTTGCAGCACGCGGCCAAGGTGCGTCTCGACGTTGAACCGGACGCCAGCCGGATTTCCGTGCTGGAGGGGCCGGTCCGGTTCTCATCGCCGGCAGCGGAGCTGGACCTGGTGAGCGGGCAAACGGCTCGCGTCGAGCCGACGGACCCGGCGCGGTTCGCTCTCGACCGCGATTTCGCGGCGGCGGATCAGGACGCGTGGAGCGGCGAGCGCGACAGGGCGCTGGCCGGCGCGACTTCCGCGCTGAACGTGGCGGAGCGCTACGGGCTGGCGGACCTCGACGCGAGCGGTGAATGGGTTCACACCGAGGAAACCGGCCCGGTGTGGAAGCCGCGAGTTGGTGGGGCTTGGGCGCCATTCCAGAATGGACGGTGGGTCTGGTACGCCTCGCTTGGTTTCACCTGGATCAGCAGCGACGCGTGGGGGTGGCTGCCCTACCATCACGGGCGCTGGGCGCACAGCGCCGAACTGGGCTGGGTCTGGATGCCGGGCGGAAGCCAGGTGTTCAAGCCGGGCGAGGTCTATTGGCTGCGGGGCGCGAAGTTCGTGGGATGGGGCGCGCTCGCGCCGGGCGAGGCCTACCCGCCGCAGCCGGATGGTGCCCCGCCGCAACAATACCTGGATGCCTACACAACCTATGCGGCATTTACGGCAGGAGCGTCGATCATCGATCCGGCGGGTTTCACGGGCCGGCCCAAGGAGCCGTTGAAGGTGGCGGCGTTCTGCGCCGCGCTGCCGTCTCCGCCGCTCGTGGCGGCGCGCCTGGATGCGCAGCGGCCGATGCTGGCAGCCGGTGGAACGCGCGTTTTGCCGTTGCTGGCCGGAGTCGCCTATCAGGGCGCGATCGACCAGGAACCCGTACCGCAGCCCGCGCCGGAGGCTCCGCCCGCGCCCATCGAGCCTTCCGCGCTGGCGATTGCAGACGTTCTTCCCGACCAGCCGGACGATGGCGGCGCGGCGGCGGAACCTTATTCGCTGTTGGTCATGATCCAGCGCGCCGCTCGAAAACCTCGGGTGGCGGCCGCCGTGAAGCCGAAGACGTCGCCGACCACGGTTTCCGCGCGCACCACGACAACGCCGGCTCCGGCCCCGGCGGCCCCATCGCCCGCGCCGCGGCCGCCGGTGGTGCGGCGCTGGCCGCCGGGCGAGTATCCGCTGTACCAGAAAGCGCTGGCCGACTCCGCCGATCCAAAACAGCAGTTGGTGGATCTGGAAGTGTGGCGTCAGCGATATCCGACGACGGAACACGAAGCCGACCGCATATATCTCTATATCGGGGCGTTCAACCGGTTTGCTCCGCCGCCGTTGGACAAGCTGGTCGAGTTCGCAGCACCGCTGGTGGCTCGCGATCCGCACACGTGGTTCGACGACAGTGACACTGGCCGTGCGCAAGCGCTGGCGGTTCTCTACATGGTGACGGCGAGCGCGCCTCGGCTGCCGGCCGCCAGCCCGAGCGGATTGCGGACTTGCCACAAGGCGGCGCACGAGTTGCTTGCGTATCTGCCGGAGTTCTTCGACAATAGGGCGCGCCCATCCGGGATCAGCCAGCAACTCTGGGAAAAGGCGCGAGCCGACATGGAGTCCGTCGCGAACCAGACGCTTGCTCTCAGGAGCGCGCCGTCCGCCGACAAGCGGTGACTGGAGAGTTGCGACTCTCCGGCCCGCCGTCATCGGGACGGCAGATGCGATCGCGCTGGCGGTTCCGCCTTGTATAATTGGGATTCTCACGTGATCATCCATCGGGTTCTATCGATCCAGGCCGCGGGGTGGGCGGCGCAGATCGCCGCTATCATTGTCCTGCTACTGGTTTCGACCGGCAGGCAGGATACTAAGTCAGCCGTGTCACCGGGAAGTCTCTCCTGGCCGCACTGCGCACTGGCTGTGTGCGGCGCGTGGGCGTGGCGGCTGGCCTGCTTATTACTGCTGGCCTCGCTCGGGTTTCATTACTCCATCCCTGACGATGCATCCCGCTTCTATCTCTCCTGGGGGTGGTACAAACAGCCGTATCTGATCACGTGGGATGGAATATGGCAAGGCGGCACGTTTTACGTAAACGGCCTTGCCATGCACCTCACACACGATCCCCTGGCCGCGGTCAGATGCGTTGCAATTCTATTCAACCTCTTAGCGCCGCTCGGAGTGTTCCTGTTTACGGAAGGTATTTACCGCGACCATGGTCACTCGATTCTAACTGTGCTATTTGCCGCTCCCTGGTGGATCGGCGTTCTGCTAGGAACCGGAACCATGCCGGAAACGCCACTGATCGCTAGCCTGCTTGGCGGCGCCGGGCTTTTCCTGATAGGACTCTCGGCTGCCCCACGGTCCCGGTTGCTGGCGTGGTGGGCCGCTGCCCTGTGCTTCACCGTTGGGACCTCGTTCCACATGGTCGCATGGATGGTGCTAGCGCCCATTCTCCTGGTGTTGCTGGTTTACGCCTGGATTTCACAGAGACACGGGGGCGCCTTCCAGTTGACGACCTGGTTGTGGTTTGCCGGCGCGTCCGTTTCCTATTGTGTTGTCTGGCTGATTGGTTGCTGGGTGAAATTCGGTTCGCCTTTTGACGCAATGCAGCGAAATGCCCAGTCTCTAATTCGGGACTCGGGAGTAACTCTTTTATCCGCCCGCATCTCCGCATATCCACTGGCGCTCTGGCACGACTTATGGCCGCTCTTGCCGCTGGTTCTATTCGGCATCGTTTGGGGATCCGTTCGAGCCGGTTCGGATCGGGGACGTGTTAGAGCGGTCTTAACTACCATTGGCCTGGGGTTAGGCGTGTTAGTAGCTTCCGCCGCCGCTGCGAATCCGGATGGGCACCCTTACACGACAGTCGCGGTTCTCGGTATGGCACTGTTGCCAATAGCGCTTTCTCCGTTAGTCTCTCTACTGTCCGCGGTACGCACGCATACACGCGCGAAGCGGATCGGCGCAGCAGTCCTGGTTGCCTCAGTCGCGGTGTTTTGGGTGTGTGACAATCAGGCCCGCGCGATGCGTTCCCTGCAAGCGGCGGGCGGGCCCGACACCGATGCGATCGCGGTTGGGGAATGGCTCCGGGCGGAAATGCATACGCCTCGCCTGCTGGACCTTGGCGCTGCGGCACCACCAGTGCGCGTCTGGACGGATAATCACAACAAGGACCTCGCGATCATATATGCGTGCGGCTTTCCGGGCAGACTGGAACAGTGGGAACCGTATGCGAATCCCGTCGATTCCATGCGGCAAGGCCAGTACCTGGTGACGGATCGCGATGTTCAGAAAATTGAAGTGACTCTGAGATTCAAGGTGGCGCGATATAGCATATACCAGCGTGGGCGACTCGCGCCAGGTGCGATGCCATAAGATGCCGGCTGCGGATGGGCGGCAATTGGGCCCAACGCCGGCCCCGGCTATCTTGCAGTTGCCTCGAGCGGACGGCTCGCCGGGGCATCGCGGATGAAGGCCACGTACTGAACGCCTTCGCCGAGTGGGTATTCCGGCAGTTGCCCGGTCAAAAGAGAGCTGACTCTCGCGATCTGGAACAAAGTGACATGGCCATTGGCCACGTGGGCGAACAACTCCGGATGACCCAAAAACGAGACACCCGGAAAGTTGAGTCCAGTGCTCAGCGAAACTATGGGCCGCGGGGGCCTGAGGTACGAGAGCCGCCTCAGCGCCGCAAAATAAGAGGGTGGGTGCGATGCAAGCCCCACAAGTTGAATCGACACGTTGACACGGCTGGCGCCGGCGATTGGTGTACCGCTGGGAGCCTGAGTGTCTTGGGGCGAAACGGCGCGAATGCCTTCAACCAGATCGGAACTACACGGTTACTGAGCGCGATTTTCTTCGGCCAAGCTCTGGCAGCGTGGAATTGCGGGTTCCATGGGGCGAGAGGTGGCATGTATTTGGTCTCGACCGACGAAAAATTCCAACAGGCGCTGCGCCAGATCTTGGACCAGGGAGGCAATTCGATGCCCGACGACCATGAGCCGAAAAAGGGCCCTTACCAAGGTGGTCCCCGAGTCTGTTCCGAGTGCCGGCACTCCGCAGGATGGGGGGGGCAAGTTGATAGCCAAAACGTATGGCTCCCCAGTCTGAACACATTTCGAACTTTTGCGGTCGATTTGGCGCTGTGCTCGAACCCGTGAACGCGTAATGCTCTCAGAAGGATCGGCGTCGACCGCCGCCGACTGTCCATGCTGCGCACCCACCGTGGACACGTCTCGAACTCGTGCCCATCGGAAAAATGAGAGCATTGTATTTGTGCACCTGGATCAAGTACGGAAGCGGTTCACAGCTCTGACTTCCACCGTCTACCTGCTGAATGCGGGCGCTTGTGAGACGGAGCTTAGAGAAACCGAGAACCGACTGTCTCTACAGTTTCCGGCGCCGGTGCGAACGTTCTGGACCTTTATGAACGGCCTGAGTGTGGACGATCCGCCGTTTGAGGTGCTGCCCCTGTCGAAATTCTCTGTTGACGCCGGAGCGCTCGTGTTTGCGAGATGCAACGCCGAGGTTCGCGTTGCCTTTGACACACGAGTGGCGAACGAGGCTGGCGAGTGGTCAGTCATAAACGCAGACACCGGTTATCGAATCACCTACACGATGGCCAGCTTCTGGTCCGTGCACATGTGGACATGGATACTGAAGCGTCGGCCGATCTGGTTCGATGTGCACAGTATCGATTCTGCGCTGAATCGTCGTTGAGATTGCATCACCAACGTGAGCCCGGCCCAATCGGGTGGCGTTGCATTGAAGCTGCACGTTATTGGCGCCCCGGCCGACCAAGGCTACCTTCGCGAAGCCTCTCCGCCAAGCTTAGGCGTTCAGCCCCACGAAGGATTCGAAGCCGAGAAGAAACAGTTTAACGATTTCAGCTTCGGCGACGTCCAATGTCATCGGCGATGACAAGCTTGGCTCCCCGGAAAACCCGGTTTNNAGGAGGAACGCAACATGAAGTCTTCATTAACATTCGCCGGGGTACTTATCGCTGCTTCTGCTCTCGCTTCAGCCCAAGAAAGCCCCAGCCAAACCGCTTCTTTCACGATTCCCGCCAAGACAATCAGCATCAACTACTCCGCGCCGTCGGTGAACGGTCGTGAAGGCAAGCTTTTCGGCAAAGACGGGAGAATTGCCAAAGACCGCACCTATCCCGTGTGGCGCGCAGGAGCGAACGCGGCTACTTGCTTCCACACCGACGCCGATCTAGACGTCGGTGGTCTCACCGTTCCGAAAGGCGATTACACGCTCTACGTCAATCTGGCGGACCCCGACAACTGGGAGCTCATTATTAACAAGCAGACCAGGCAGTGGGGACTGACCTACGGCGCGTCGCGGGATCTCGGCCGCGTCAA
Organism: Bryobacterales bacterium; assembly: GCA_003157745.1. Taxonomy (GTDB): domain Bacteria; phylum Acidobacteriota; class Terriglobia; order Bryobacterales; family Bryobacteraceae; genus Bog-375. Next base: position 10,666 of record PMKM01000052.1, read on the forward strand.
GATGGCCATGAGCAAGCCGGCGGCGATGATTGAGACGCTCAAATACACGGTTGGCGATGAGGGCGGCCACAAGGCCAGGCTCCAGTTGGAGTGGGAATACCACGTCGCATCCGTGCTTATCACGGTCAAGTGACGCTCCGCCCGCGACCTTCCGGCACCGAGGCACGAGAATCGAGGCCGTCCGGGCACGCCGTTGGACCGCAGTTCGTCTTAGCCATCGATATCACTCGGTAGCAGCGGGAAGCAATGGATATCACTGCTTAGCAATGGCTCCCCACAAAACCCGGTATAAAACGACCTCTCCGGGGCGCAAGTTATTGAATCTAAAAGGCGAATGAATAGCGATGAGATAGTGGCAATTGACAGCCATTCGGCCCTTGTCTTTGCAAGAAAAAAGTGGTATTTTTTCTTGCAGGACGAGACCCCTGTGACTGACCCATCGACCGAAGAAAAAGCTCTTCGCAGGATTCACGGCAACGGAGGAAGATGGGCGTTTTCTGCACGGGACTTCGCCGACCTCGGAAGCCGCCCGACCGTCGACTCGGCACTCCATCGTTTGGAGCGCAAAGGTTCCATTCGCCGGGTGATTCGTGG
>PMKM01000136.1 GCA_003157745.1 Bryobacterales bacterium
GGCCCGCCGCGACTACCTCAGATACTTTCACGACTGGTGCCGCGAGCGCGGCCTGGAGTCTCCCACCGAAATCACGCGGCCGATCTTGGAGCGCTATCAGCGCTGGCTGTTTCACTACCGCAAGGCCAACGGCCAGCCGCTGGGCTTCCGCACGCAAACCACGCGCTTGACGTCGCTGAAAGGCTTTTTCCAATGGCTGACGCGGCACAACTATCTGCTGCACAATCCCGCCAGCGAACTGGTGTTGCCGCGCATCGAGCAGCGCCTGCCCAAGTACGTGCTCACGGCCAGAGAAGTCGAGCAGGTGCTGCAGCAGCCCGACACCGGCAACCCGGAAGGGTTACGCGATCGCGCCATCCTGGAGACGTTCTACTCGACCGCCATGCGACGCATGGAACTGGCGAACCTGAAAATCTACGATCCCGACAATGAACGCGGCACGGTGATGATTCGCCAGGGCAAGGGCAAAAAGGATCGCACCATCCCCATCGGCGAGCGGGCGCTGGCGTGGATCGGTAAGTACACCGGAGAGGCACGTACCGAGCTCGTTACCGGAGCCGACGACGGTACGCTGTTCCTCAATGACATGGGCGAGCCATACGAACGCCCCCAACTTACAGCGCTGGTGCGGCGATACCTCATCGCTTCCGAGATCGGCAAAGTGGGCGGCTGCCACCTGTTCCGCCACACGGTGGCGACGTTGATGCTGGAGAACGGCGCCGACATCAAAGTGATTCAGCAACTGCTGGGACACGTGAAGATCACCACCACGGAGCTCTACACACACGTGGCGATCAACTTCCTCAAACAGGTCTATGCGGCGACCCATCCGGCCGCCTGCCTGAAGCGCGCGGAAGCTGAGGCTGAACTGCTGGCCACGCTTGACGCCGAAGCGGAGGAAGGCGATGACTGACGGACGGGCCGCCCTGGAACGCCTGCTCGACATCGCCCGCGGCGATACCGGGCAGAGCCGCAAGGTGGCGAACTTCCTGCTGGCCTGGTGGAATGCCGGCGAGTGTGGCGGCTTCGACCTTACGGACCTATGGGGAGTGGACACGGCCATCGCGTTGGACATGCTGCGGGTGTTCGCCCTGCTGGCCGCATGCCGGCAATATCCCGACAGCATGGGCTACAGCACGCAGTTCGAGGCCATGGTCCGCGCTTGGCGGCCGGCCGCCGAAGCCAGCGAGAGGAAAGAAACGCTATGATCGAAGTGATGGCAACGGTCCGCATTACCGAAGCTGAACTCGCCCGCGATATCCACGCCGTGCTGGCCCAGGTCCAGGAAGGCGTTGAGGTGATCGTGGAGCAGGACCATCGCCCCGTCGCTGTCATCAAGACGCCGCAACGCCCGGGACGCAGGTTGAGTGAATGCATCGTGCTGGCGAAGGCGTACGAAGCCAAGCTCGGCTACGCGCCGGTACCGGACGCCGACTTCGCCGGTGACGTGCAAGCAGCTATCGATGCCCACCGCGAGCCATTGAATCCGCCGGCATGGGATTAGTCCTCGACTCCGGGGTGCTGATCGCCGCCGAGCGTGAAGCCAGACCGGTAAGCAGCTTGCTTGAGACGCTCGAACAGGAGCACGGAGAAACCGAGATCGTGCTCTCATCCATTACCGTGATCGAACTGGAGCACGGACTGCATCGCGCCAAAACCGTGGAACAGGGACGGACCCGGCGGAACTACCTGGACACCGTTTTCGCGGCGATCCCGGTGGAGCCGTTCACCAGGGACATGGCCCAAATCGCGGCGAAGGTCGACGCCGAGGCGCGGCAGCTCGGCCGCACGATTCCGTTTGCGGACCTGCTCATCGGTGCCACAGCCCTTCACTTCGGCTACAGTGTCGGTACCCGGAACCTGCGCCACTTCCAGATGATTCCCAACCTGGCCATCCTCCAGATCTGAGGCCGCGCCCCCTTTCCCTCCCTCCTCAGCTTCCACAGCGGTCCTCGCTGTCAAGGGTTCGCTTGCGCCGCGCCAAATGCAGGCGCGCCCTTGACCGCTGCGGGCCGCTGCGAAGACATCCCTGAGATGAGGGAAAGGGGGCTCCTGCTCGGGTGCGCCAGAACATACAATGGGGTTTCCGTGCAGGCTGCTAAAGAACAAATCGGCTCTCCCGGCGACGTGCTTCCGCAGGCGAAAACTCGCGTCTGGGGGTCTCGGGGTTTTTCGGCAACCCGCACCGGGGGTTCGAGCAGTTTAAGTCCAATGTTGCGACTGGGATGCGGGCACGTTTACGACGAAACCGCATCGGCTCGACTAGTTTATCCAAACGGTTTAACGAGTGACTTCACTTACGACGATTTGAATAGGTTGAAGAACCTGGCACAGAGCAAAGGCACATCGCCGCTTGCTGGCTATAACTACACGCTGGGCGTAACGGGCAACCGCGCATCGGCTGTCGAGTCGATCAACGGGGTGAGTGGCCGGTCTTTGGGCTGGACTTACGACGGCATCTATCGCCTCACCAACGAGACCATCACTTCGGACCCGAGCTCCAAGAACGGGAGTATAGGTTATGGCCTCGATCCGGTCGGCAACCGCCTCTCGCAGACGTCAACACTATCAGGGATCCCAACGGCGAATTTTTCTTACGACGCTGACGACCGGGTTCTTTCGACGGAGAGTTATGACGCCAGCGGCAATACAACGGCGTCTGGAGCGCGAACGTTCGTTTACGATTTCCAGAACCGCTTGAAGTCGATGAACAACGGAGCCGTGACCATCCAATATGACGGCGACGGCAACCGCGTGGCAAAGACGGTCGGTGCCGTGACCACACACTACCTGGTAGACGACGTGAACCCCACGGGTTACGCACAAGTAGTCGAGGAGGTAGTGGGTAGCGCGGTGCAGCGGAGCTACACGTATGGCAAGCAGCGAATCAGCCAGAGCCAGCTTATCGGCGGCGCGTGGACACGGAGCTTCTATGGATACGACGGCTTCGGCAGCGTCCGGCAGTTGACCGATTCGACTGGTGTGGTGACCGACACGTACGATTACGATGCTTGGGGCAACGCGGTCAACACCACCGGGTCGACCCCGAATGTGTACCTGTATCGAGGCGAGCAGTACGACTCAGATCTTGGCCTCTACTACTTCCGCGCACGCTACTTCAATCCGCTGACTGGAAGGCTCCTGACCAGAGATCCAGCGCAAGGTGTAATTCTGTTTCCACGAACGCTGCACAAGTATCTCTACGTTGGTGGCAACCCGGTGAAGTTCAGCGACCCGACCGGTTACGGGGAATCGCAAGAGGCTGGCGGTTTGTACGCTCTGAGTGCTGAGGCGCTGCAACTCGGGCCGGAGGTTGAGGTCGTCGGCTCCCTGGAGATTAGCGGCAACACGGGCGTGGCGTATGTAGAACTGGTGAAAGGCGTCATGCGTGCTCCTTTTGCGCTTCTCCCCCAGCTCACGAAGATGGCAATCACGCTAGGTGCGGCGGAGCTGTACATCGTGACATCATTCGCAAACCCGCAGCTTCTGAATATCGCCGTCCAGCGTTACGGCTTTGTCACGGTCGGTGGACAAGAGATATTGCATCTCGTTTTCTGACGGGAAGAAAGGCTTGCGCGAAAAGAAGATGAGACAGGCGTGGTGTTGGCGCTGCAAGGAGCGGGTCCCGATGCTGGACGAACAGGAATTTGCAGCCGTCCAGGATGCATACCAAGTCGGCGCACAAGAGGTCAAGCGTGCGCGGGCACTTGATAACCGGCCGTTGAACGAAAGCGACGAACGAACACTATGGAGCGACGTAGTTGCTCGATACTTTGAGCTAACGGGTGCTTCGGATGTAGATCCTGAGGAGATTCTCCGGCACCGCCTCTCACGGCTAGGCCCTCCTTGTGCGAAGTGTGGCAAAGAGCTCAGATCGCCTCAGGCGAAAAAGTGCCTGGAATGCGGCTCCGAAGTCGGTTAGGTTTCGGCCCCGGTAGGGGCTCGCGGAGCGGCGGGCGGTGCCGCCGCTGGCCGCTCGGGAGT
>PMKM01000193.1:0-7771 GCA_003157745.1 Bryobacterales bacterium
GTTCTCCAATTCAGCGTCGCGAAGCGTTTGTGCGCTTACAGCGAAGCGCACGATGCGAATCGTATCTACTTCTAAGTCTGGACACTACTAGACCTGACTGTGGTCACGTGTTAGAGCGGAACAGCCCACTCCGAAGGAGCCGAGGCCCGAACAGGAGGTCTAAACCTTCGGACACACGACTCCTCCGCACACTTCAGTGATCGTTCCACGAATGGTTATGCCGCCCAACGCCTCCTGCGGCGGAACCTATGGCTGTCGCTGAGGAAATTACCGAATTGTCAATTAAGGAGTATCGTATCTGCAATCTCTATTGGTGCCAATAACAGAAAAGTACTAACGGCCCGCGAGAAAGTCACCCGTAACCAAGGCAACGGTGTTCGACCGAACTGTGAGTGGGCTTTGGCACGCTGCAAGAGATCTGAGTCTGACGAACCGGGGCACACTTGGCGAACCGAGCAGTGTTGTGATTTGGGATTGTTTCGGGGTGCATTCAACTCGGCGCCATCCTGGCGCGCAAGAATTATACGCCGGATTATACGGTGTCGGGCGGTCACTGCAACCAGGGCGGGATGCCGCCGATGTGGCTGGCGCGGGTGTATTTTAAGCTGCCCGCGTATTTCTGGCGGAAACAGCGCCCGCCAGTGAACGAGCAGGAGGCGAACGCCAGCCAGGCGCGCCACGGATGCGCGGTGACGCTGGTCGGGATCGAGCCGGACAGCCGCGGCACTACTAACACTGCCGACAGAGACATGGACAAGATTCGGCAGCGAATTGCGGCTCTCAAGCAGAAAGGCTCTGAGATCCGTCCAGTTTTGTCGGGATTTGCCTTCGATCCTGACAAGCCACTCCGCATCAAGCAACCCTATCAACAACCGAGGGGCGGCGACTATTGAGCCTCGCAAGTCTGGGGTAAGCCGAGACGCGGCGAGCCACTCATCCAGGTTTTAGCGCTGCTGCAACAGAGGATCGAGGGCAATGCCACACCATCCGCCATGTCCTCAGTTGGCATAGGTGTGCCGACGATCGTTTTGTATTGCCGGCACGGCCGAATCGGATCGGGTCGGCTCAAACCCAACGTCACTGGCGCTGGTAGAAACTCCATTCACCACTGGCGTTTGGAGTCTGATTGCGGCGCACATCAACGTGTCTTCCATGGGACAGGCCTTTCGGACCACCGGGCTCGTTTCAAAACCTCAGAGTCAGGCCGGCTGTCAGCAGACGGCCGGGGGCGACGACAATTGACACGTCCTCGGCGTTGTACTTTCCGTCATAGGCGAAATTGGTCGCGTAACTCTGTTGGTCTCCGATGCCGCGAGCGAATTCCCAATAGCGTTTATTGAACACATTGTCGGCGCGAGCGTAAAAGCCGAGACGCGCGTGCGAGAACAACCCCGCGAATCGCTCGCTCGGCACATCGTAGTTCAAACGCAAGTTCGTGACCGTCCAGCCTGGCCATGTTTGCTGGTTGATTTCGTCGGCGAACGACGTCGCATGATGATCGACCTCGGCCTGCCCCGTAACTTTGCGCCAAGTCCGCGTCGACAGTCGCGCATTCAGCAAATGCGGCGGCGTGGCGGGTAGCTTGTTGCCGGTATTGTTGTAAGTGATGATCGTGAATTGCGAGCTTGGCTTGGTTAACAGCGACTGACTCGCCACATAGGTACCGTACTGGTTGCCAAGCACGAGATAAAAGGTATCATAACGCGTGAAATGCGCATCCAGGTAAGTGTAAGCAATGTCGGCCTTGAGAAAGCCTAGCGGCTGCGCGTGAAATGCGACTTCCGCGCCGGTGTGCCGGGCGCCGCCGATATTCGCGTATTGCTCGATTGCATTCGGATTATTGGGCGAATAGTCGCCGCCGGTTTCGAGGATCATGTCGCGCCTGTGAATCGTGAAACCGGTGGCATCGACGGTCGCCGGCCGCTTGGCGAGAGACCAGCGCAATCTGGCGCCGCCCTCGATATTGAGGGCCTGTTCCGACTTCAAATCCGCGTTGTTTCTGACGTTGCCGGTTAGTGTCTGGTCGCCGGAATAGAGCTGCGACGCGGACGGAGCGCGGAAGCCCGAGGAAACATTGCCGTAGAGTTCCAAGGACGATACTGCGCGGTAAGTCGCCCCGGCTCGGTAGGATTCCACCAGAAAGGGCTTGAAGCGCTTTACCGGCTCATACGCATTGCCCGACGAGGGCAGGCCGGTGTAATTGATCCCAAGCCGGTCGATTCTTTCGTTCGCCGTCGCCGTCAGCCGCGTCAACGGGCTCCACTTCGCCTCCCCGTATCCGGCCCATGTCTGCTCCAACGTCGGGTTGTTTTCCGCGACCGTACCCTCCGAAACAGATGCACTATAGGGGCTATTGCGATAGCTGGCAATCGCGGTTACCAGATTTAGGAACTCATTCCTTTTGTATTCGGCGCCGCCAAGTAACGCAAATTGCCCCCGCGCAACACGCCCTTCTGTCTTGATTTTGCGCTGAGTCTGGTGGTAGTTATTCTCGTCCTCATAGGCGTTCGGGCTGGTGACCGCCGCGCCAGTCGCACTGAACTTGAGCGGCGCCGACCAGAACGTCGTATGGTCGCGGTACTGGTATCCAAGCACAATGATGTTATCTTCCGGGTGTGAGATGCCGTATTTGGAATAGGTGAGATTCACTCGATCCAGCCCCACGCCGAACTTTCGCGAGTAGTCGCGGCTTAACGTCGCGCGCGGGTCAAGCAGGCTCTGAGTAATGCCCGTGACCGTCCCGTGCTTGTCGCGGTCGCGGTCGTCCCATTCGAAGCCGAGCGAAAGGTCGCTGGAATGTCCGGTAATGATGCGCGTGCCAGCGGTCGCCGCGACCGTCTCATAGCCAGATTGAAAGTAATAGTCGTCGCCCTGCCGAATCGTTCCTTGGGCGAACGCCGTGCCCCACTTTTCCGTAAGACCCGTGCTCAGCGTGCCTCGTTCATAGCCGTACGAGCCGCGGTCGAACGCACCGTGTATGATGTCCCCATTGTCGGGCCCGCGCTTGGTCGTGATGAGCATGGCTCCAGCCAGAGCGTCCTCGCCAAACAGATAAGAAGCGCCACCCTTGACAACCCGGACCGAGTCGATATCGTCAAGGTCGATGTTGGGGCGGCCGGTGCGCTCGTAAACCGGCACGCCGTCGATAATAATCGCGACGCCCGGTTTTTCGCCCATGAACACCTGCGAATCGACACCGCGGAATTTGACTTTCACGCTTTCCGAACTCCCCTGCGTCTCCGCATTGACGCCCGGAATAGCGGCGAGCGCCTGCGCGAGATTATGGGTTTGCTGTCTTTCGATCTCCTGGCCGCTCAGAAAAGTTACGCGTGAAGGAACCGTGCTGTCCGCGCTCGAGTCGAAGCGGACGTCGATGGCGCTAGAAGTTACCGTCACCGAGTTTGACACACGGGCCAGGTCGATAGTTAGGTCGGCTCTCACCGCATCGTCGTTTACCTCAAGAGCGCTCCTGGAGGCGCTCTGAAAACCGGGAAATGCCGCGCTGACTGAATAAGTTCCCGTCGCGAGATCGATAATCTTATACTCGCCGTTCGCATCGGTGGTCGCTCGTGCCAAACCTCTCTCGGAGGTGCTGGCGACGACGGTCACTCCCAAGACTGGCGCGCCCGAGCTGTCTTTCACAACTCCGACGATGGAACCCGTGCTTCCCGCGGACCCCAGCGAACAGCAAATTGGGCCACTTAATAACAGTAGTACGATGTCGAAAGAGATGCGATATGTTGTTTTTCGGAGCATTTGTTAACTATCGGCGACGGTGGCATTTTCGTCAATGCGGCGAATTGTCGCAGCGCCGCCATTCGCATCGAAAGAACGATCGTTTGCAACGCTGGTAAATGTTGACTGGTGACAACTCATGTGGTATCGACCTCCATGGTTCGCCTGCGACAATTTGCCGCACGACAAAGTCGCCTGGGTGCGGTGTAATGAGTATCTGGAAGTACTTACTCAGGCGATCGATTCTCCGCGAGGCAGTACCCGGCGGTTTCCAGGACCAGACTCGAACTGAACCACGGCGACTTCAGGCAAAAGTGACTTATGAACATTGCCATACCTATCGCCGCCATCTTTGTCTCATTTACGATGGCTTCCGCCCAACCCGGAGAGTGGCATCATCGTCGTGGAGACTCGACGGAAGTTAGCTTGCAAGAGGGAGAACATTCGACTTGGCACGGAAGCGGCCAGTGGACCGGCCATCGCAGTGCCGACACGGCGACGGGCGGCGATGACAGCGTGGCGCAACCGCACGGCGGTCATTGGGGCGCGCACGCACACGCCGGGGGAGAGGCCGGGGGGCATCATCCCCCTGGACCGGGTGCTCCGCCGCATTCTTGGGGCGCCGAGAATGCGGTCCCGTGGCTTGCCGACAGCCCCGCGGAGCGCCACTGGGGCGCGCCATCCGGTGGGTCGGCCGCGCATCTGCACGGTGGCGGTGGGGATACGGGCATGGGGTTTTCCATGTCGGACACCGCGCGCGTGTGGCTGCGAACGGGTAACGAGCCACAGCGGTCGCCGTCGGCGTCGGGCGATCTCTGCCAGACGGCGTTGCGCGTGCTCGATATTGCCGGCCACGTGCAAGCGGCGCGTGTCGTTGCGGGTCAGGGCGGATGCTATGCCGATGTCAAGCTGCCGGAGCAAGGTTTTTACGCGGCCTATCTCAGTCGCAGCGAGGTTCGCAACGAACAACTGATTGTCGACGTGGGCAAGGCGGAGTTACTCCGCGGGGCGCATTCGCAAAAAGGTGTCAATCCCCGGCAGGAGATACCAGTTCGCGACGCGACTCAACCAATTGAACTGATCCGCGATCACTTGCCGGACGAGAAACTGAGTACGCGCCTGGTGTCCGGCGACACCCTGCGCTTCACCGTGTTGCAGCATGGCCGTCCGGCGGCTGGCGCGCGAGTTACCCTGGTCACGCAAGGCGGTTGGCAGAAGGCGCTGACTAGCGATCAGGCGGGCCATATTGAGTTCACGCTCATTCGCGACTCATTCCCGCCCTGGAATCGTTTTAGCCGCGCGGCCAGCGAGAAGTTCCTCGTTGTGGCGCGACTGGAAACCCCGGAAGGCGGTAACTACCAGGGTCAGGCATTTAGCACCACGCAGTACCGGACGTCGCTGCCCGGTAAGTTCTTTCCCACGCCGTATGATTATCGCTCCTATGCGTTCGGCCTGGGTCTGGTGCTCGGAATCGTCGTGTTCACCGGCATTGCCGTCTATCTCTATCGCCGGCGCCGCGTGAAGCCATTCCCGGAGGTTCGCTTCAGTGAAGGCAATTAGGCGAGCCATCAATGGTGCCAACATCAACCGGCTGCGGTTTTGGATCCAGTTAGTCGCGCTGGTGCTGCTGGTTTACGGAGGATATGTTGGCATCGAACTGGGTAATAGTCTGCCGGTACTTTCGTGCGGGTATAACCCGCAGGGCCACGCCGGGCTGTGCTTCCTGCTTCCGCTACAACATAATTTGAGCGGCGCGCTGTTTCGCCTGTTTCGTATCGCCGCTGGCGGCTTTCTGATCGCAGTGCTCTGGTTTCTGTTGTGGTTCGTGGTGCTGAACAAAGCGTGGTGCGGCTTTATCTGCCCGCTTGGCACGCTGCAGGATTGGTTGACGGCGCTTCGCCGCCGGTTCCACGTACGCAACGCGCGCTTCACTTTGGCGCAGTTCCGTGCGCTGACGCGCATCAAGTACGTCCTGTTGGCGCTCGCCATTCTGCTGCCGCTTGGCGTGGGCGCCGGCTGGTTGCATCGGGATCTGAATGCGCCGTTCTGCGCCATCTGCCCCGGCAAGACGATCGTTCCCTTGTTGAACGGCAACGCGCAGTATTTCGCCATCGACTTTTCCAGCTCCGTGAGCATTATGTTGAGCACGCTCTGCATGGTCACGACGGGTCTCTTCTTCGCGGGATCATTCGGCAGAAAACGGTTTTGGTGCTTTCTGTGCCCGATGAGCGCGCTGCACTACCTGTTGTCGAAAGCTGCGCTACTGCGCCTCAGGAAGGATGGCGCGAAGTGCACGCGCTGCGGTGATTGCTACCGTGTTTGCGACATGGAGATTGCCGGGATCGCCGACGACGTGGTGGCGCGCGACATCATGCGCGACGACTGCATGTTGTGCCTGAAGTGCGTGGCCGCGTGCCCGGAAGATGGCGCGCTGAAGGCGACTTTCGCCGGCGCGACCCTATACGAAGCGACCTCCGACGGCTTCGTGCGGCGCATGGACAAGGGAGGGCGGAAGTGAGCGAGTCAAGCCAAAATGAGTATTCGCGCTCGCGGCTGGCGCGCGAATCGGAAGCCGCGCTGAACCGGCTAGTCGAAACGTTCGACGAAAACCCGGCTGCGATGGAGTATTTCTACGATCTGTTCCGCCGTGTCTATTGCCGCGGCGAAGAGCTTCCCGGCAGCGGCGTACGGGTTGGGACCACGTGCATCCACGTGCCAGACGAGCTGATTTACGCCGTCGGCGCGCGGCCCGTGCGGCTGTGCAACGGCTCCTACCACTACGATCAGATCGGCGCCGATTTCATGCCGGCGAAGTCGTGTCCGCTGGTGCGCGCGACGCTCGGCGCGCTGCTGAGCGAGGATCGCGTACCCCGGGCCGGCAAGCTGGATCTGATCGTCAACCCCACCAGTTGCGATCAAAAGAAGAAAGCCAGCGCGGCGATCGCCGCCATGGGCCACGCGGTGTACGACCTCGAGTTGCCCAACGGCAAGGACAGCGAGGCCGCGCGCGTCTATTGGCAGCGCTCCGTGCGCGACCTGGCCGTTCGGCTTTCGCAACTCACCGGCCAGCGCTTGAAGCGCAATCGGCTTGCCGAGGCAATGGCGCTGGTGCGCCGCGCCGAAGCCGCCTTCCGCGCGCTCGACAGACTTCGTGAGCGAGTGCCAAGCGTGATCCTAGGCAAGGACGCATTCCTCGTCACCAACGCGTTCTTCTTCGATGAGATCGAACGCTGGACCGAAGCCGTCGAGGCGTTGAACCGCGAGCTTGAGGAGCGGGCCGCGGGCGATTTCGCGGCGGCGCAGCTGCGTGCACCGCGCATCCTGTTTACCGGCTCGCCACCCGTGTTTCCCAATTTGAAACTGCCGCTGCTCATCGAAGAGGCCGGTGGCGTGGTCGTCGCCGACGAAACCTGCTCGGCCAACCGCATGTTGAATGGCATGGCGGCGAGCGACGAGTGGCTGCTCAACGACATGGTCGACGCTCTGGCCGACAAATACCTGAAGCCCTGCACGTGCCCCATCTTCACTCATAACGACGATCGGCTGCGTCGCCTGCTCGACCTGGCGCGGCGCTTCCTGGCCGACGGGGTCGTGTACCAGACGCTAGCCGGCTGCCAGGTCTACGACATGGAACAACGCAGCGTTTCCGAACATCTAAAGCGCGAAGGCATTCCGATGCTCTACATCGAAACCGACTACAGCCCGGACGACGCGGGCCAGCTATCCACGCGCGTCGAGGCGTTCATCGAATCCATCAACGCGCGCAAGAAGGTTCACGCATGAGTTACTTCGCTGGGATTGACATTGGATCGACGGCGATCAAGGTCGCCATCATCGACGAACACGGCACCGTGGCGGGCTGGCACGTCGCCGCCTCGGGCAGCCTCTATCTGCGCAACTCGCGCGAGGCGCTGAAAACGGTGCTCGACCAGCTCGGCCTGCGCCGCGCGGATCTGGAAGGCCTGATCGCCACCGGCTACGGCCGCAAGCTGTTCAAGGACGCCGACGATTCGATTTCCGAAATCACCGCCAACGC